>DASXAN010000060.1:0-6955 GCA_036406755.1 Gemmataceae bacterium | reverse complement strand
ACGTCCCTGTCCCTCGCGCCGACAAGATCCGGTCGACGGCGTCCCCCTTGCTCCACCCGCGGGCCGGCGTGATTTCGAGCGACCGGGTCACGCGATGCGTCCGGACCCGGGGCGTGCCGTCCGGCGCTCGGGCCAGGGCCTTTCGAACCAGACGGCACAGCGCCTCCCCGTGGTGGGCGGACAACTGCCGATAATGGACGGCGAGACACCCCGGCTTCCGCTCGACCCACGCGTCGCGGAATCGTCCGACGCTTGGGGAAATCAATCTTATGATGGCGTCGGCCTCGCAGTCGAACTGGACCGCGGCCGAGTCGGTTATCACCTCGCCGCCGAGGTCCATATGCATCCCGCCCGATCCAGCGTACAGTAAACAGGGCAATCCGGTCAGCCGCTGCACGTCGGCGAGGGCGCGGCCGCTCAGCACCCCGACGGTGACCCCAGACGTCACGGCCAAGTCATGGAGGAGCGTTCGCATACAGACCGACAGTTCTGCCAGCCACGGTTGTGCGACGATCGGGGTAAGCGTCCCGTCGTAGTCGAACAAGAGGGCGAGCGGCCGCCCGGCCGCGTAGGCGGCAACCGCACTGCTAACCCATCTATCCGGATCATCCATGAATACCCCCTACGCGGTGAACTTGAGCACCGCCGCACCGTCGGCGGACATGACCCCTGGGTCAGGCGCCCCGTCGAGCACAGGCGCCGAGCTAGGGCCGGGGGACAACGATCGCCCCGCCGCCCCTGGTTCGTCGGCGGCCCAGCCGCCGTAATCGGTCAGTTTGTGTGCCTCGCTCAGCAGCATGCCCGCCCAGCGGTAGATGTTGTTGTCCATGATCCGGGCTCTCAACTTCCGCATGCGGCGGCGTTGCTCCTCGGCCGGCTGGCTCAGCACGTCGTGCAGGCCGTCGGCAAGCCCGCCGACGTCGAACGGGTTCACCAGAACCGCTTCGGTCAGTTCCCGCGCCGCGCCGGTAAAGCGGGACAACACCAGGACGCCCTGCTCGTCCGCCCGGGCCGCGATGAACTCCTTGGCCACGAGGTTCATCCCGTCGTGCAGCGAGCTGACGACGCAGCCAGCCGCCATCCGATACAGCGCGTAGATGTCGGGCGGGGCGCAGTGCTCGTTCACGATGACGACCGGCCGCCAGGACTCGGTGCCGTGCTTCTGGTTGATCCAGTCCGCGAGGTCCTGAACGTCGCCGTTCAGGTCGCGGTACGGTTGCAGGTGGGTCCGGCTGGGGACCCCGAGTTGCACGAAATGGAACCGGCCGGCCCAATCCGGCCGCGTGTTGAGGAGCCGTTCGACGGCCCAGAATCGTTCCGGGATGCCCTTCGTGTAATCGACCCGGTCCACACCCAGGACGATCGGCCGATCCCCGAGCCCATAGCGCCGCCGGAAACTCGCGGCCCGCGCCTCCCAGCCGTCCCCCGCAGCCAGGTAGTCGGACGCCAGGTCCGGGTCGACGCTGATGGGGAACGGCCGAACGCGGGTCTGGTGGCCGCGGTGGCAGACGGCGAAATGCTCCCGGCAGACTCGCGCCTCGACGGTCCGGTCGACCGTCTCCAAGAAGTTGTTGCAGTGGTACTGGACCTGGAACCCCAGCAGGTCGTTCCCGAGCAGGCCGTCGAGGATTTCGTCCGCCCACGGGCAGACCCGGAACGTCTCGGCGTTCGGCCACGGGATGTGCCAGAACTGGGCCAGCGCCAGGTCTGGCCGGGCCCGCTTCAGGAGCCGCGGCAAGAGGGCGAAATGGTAGTCCTGGACGAAAACGAGGGCCGGGCCGCCGGCGGCCTCCTCCAGCACGGCCGCGGCGAACCGCTCGTTCACCGCCCGGTAGTGGGCCCAGTCGGCAGGCTCGAACGTCGGGCGCTGGTAGACGTGGTGACAGAGCGGCCAAAGCGTGCTGTTCGCGAAGCCGTAATAATAGCCGCTTTCCTCCTCCCCACTCAACCACACCCGGCGCAGCACATAGCGCGGGTCGTTCGGGGGGACACGGACCCGTCCGAAAGCGTCGGCCGTTTCACGGTCCGCGGTGCCGGACCCGTGGGCCACCCACACGCCGCCGCAGGCCCGCATCACCGGGTCTAGGGCTGTAGTCAAGCCGCCGGCCGGCCGGATCCATTCGACGGCCCCGTCGCGGCGACGGTGGATGTACGGCTCCCGGTTCGCCACGACAATCAGTTTCGCCCCGGCGAGCCGCTCCCTTGCAACCTGCTCCAGCCGCGCCTTCGACCATCCCATCGTCCGGCCTCCGCGCAGTGACTACTCGTCGACGGGCGACGTACCCGCCGATACCGACGACCAGAGCGACGTCCTGGGCACCACAGTTGCGATGGACCATTGGCAACGCGCGTACCAGAACCGGCTCGGCGGTCCCTGACTTGCGATGCCTCCGGCCGTGCGAGGTCGATTCCGATTCCGAATACGACCCGGGCGCCGAACTAACTGCCAACGGACTATAATCTTGCGGTGGCACGCAATTGCCCGGTGATTTTCATTCGCACGGTCGAAGCGGCGGCGCCGACCTGCGCCGCGGGACCTGGGGTGTGACCGGTTGGATCGGGTCGAACGATGGCGTGTATGGAGATTGGTCACGGTGTCTGAAATCCAGACAGCACCATCCCGGTTGACCCTGGCACCCCGCATCTGGACGGGCATTGCCGCCCCCGTTGCCGTTGTCAGCGGCCTGTTGTTGGTGATCGCGGGCGGGTCGGCCTGGTACATCCGCGACATGCAACAATCGGTGGCGAACATGCTGGCGGAAAATCTGACCAGCTTGCGGGCCGCGCAGGAATTGGAATTGAGCGTCCGCGACTTGAGGGCGCAGGTTGACCTGTACCTGATCACCGGCGTGTCGAAACACCTGGAATCGGTCCCCCGCCTGCGCGACCGGGCGACGGCCGCCCTGACCTCCGCCGAGGCCGCGGCCCTCACGCCGGGCGAGCAGGCCGTGATGCGGCGGACCCGGGCCGGCCTGGAAACTTTCTTCGACGAGTACGAGCGGATGACCCGCGGCAATCCGGACCGGGCGGACTTCGCCAGGACGCTCAACCTGATCGACTCGGTCCTGACGAAGGAGGTTCTTGACCCGACCCGGGAATACCTGCGGCTCAACGAGGGAATGCTGACCAAGGCGAACGAGGAGAACCAACGGCTCGCGGACCGGCTGACGTTCGGCCTGCTCAGCCTCGGGCTGTGCGGGGCGGTCGGAGGGTTGCTGGGCGGCTGGGTGATCTCATCCGCCCACCGGCGGACCATGCTGCGAACCGAAGAGCAACTGCGGCAAACCGCCCGCCAGTTAGACGAGGCTGCCCGGTCGGCCGAGGACGCGGCCGACCGAGGCGGGCGGACCGTCAGCGCCTTAGACGACGTGGCCAAGTCCGCGGCCGCAGTCGTGGGTCGGCTCCGGCAAACCGAACAGGAAGCCCTCCGGGCGGAGCAGCTCGCGTGGGCCGGTCAGATGGCCGCGGGCGTCGCCCACGAGATCCGCAACCCGCTCATGGCGATCAAACTCCTCGTCCAGGCCTTGGCCGACGGCCGCCGCGGCGAGCGGTTCCAGGCGCGGGACCTGAAGGTCCTCGACGAGGAAATCGTCCGGCTGGAGCAGGTCACCACCTCGTTCCTCGATTTTGCCCGCCCGCCCCAGCCCGACAAATCGCCCTGCGACGTCGTCGCCCTGGCCGAACGGGTCGCCTCCGGGGTCCGCGAGCGGGCGCGGCTCCAAGGCGTCACCCTCGACGTACAGACGCCGCCGCAGTCCGTCGTGGTCGAGGCCGATCCCAACCAGCTGCGGCAGTTGCTCTATAACCTCGCGTATAACGCGCTCGATGCCCAGCCGGCCGGCGGCCGCGTCGTGATCGTCGTTGACGACGAAAAAGGTCCATCCCCAGATGGCGCGCCCGTTGCGATCCGCGTCGAGGACGACGGCCCGGGCCTCCCGCCCCGACTGGCGGAGAGGATCTTCGAGCCGTTCGTCAGCACGAAGGAGGCCGGCATGGGGCTGGGCCTGTCGATCTGCCGGCGGATCGTGGAAAGTCATGGCGGTCAACTCCTGGCGACGACCGGCCCGGAGGGCGGCGCCGTGTTTACCGTGCGGCTGCCGCGCGGCATGCCTCCCGGTGTCCGGCCGGCCGATAACTCGGACACCGATGGCGCCCCCGAGGGTCACGATGTTAAAGCTCCTTGTGGTCGATGACGAGCCGAACGTCCTCTACTCACTCGAAATGGGCCTCGCGGACGACGATCTAACGGTCGTCGCCGCCCGGACGGGGCGGGAGGCCATCGCCCTGGTCAAGGCCGAGGCCCCGGACGCGGCGATCGTCGACGTCCGGCTGCCGGACATGTCGGGGCTGGACGTCTTCGACGCCGTGCGGGCGATCGACCCGAAACTGCCCGTCGTCCTCATCACCGCGTACGCGGCGACCGGGACGGCGATCGAGGCGATGAAGCGGGGGGCCTTCGACTACCTGCTCAAGCCGGTGGACTTGCAACCGTTGCGGGACGTCGTCGACCGGGCGATCCGGTTGCGGCGGATGCAGTGCGTCCCGGCCGTGTTCGACCAGGCCGAAGCCGAGCAGGAAGCGGACGTGATCGTCGGCCGGTCGCCGGGTATGCAGGAGGTCTACAAGTCGGTCGGGCGCGTCGCCGGGCAGGACATCAACGTGCTCATCCAGGGGGAGTCGGGGACCGGCAAGGAACTTGTCGCCCGGGCCGTGTACCAGCACTCGCACCGGGCCGGCAAGCCGTTCCTGGCGGTCAACTGCGCCGCCATCCCGGACGCGCTGCTGGAGAGCGAGCTGTTCGGCCACGAGAAGGGTGCGTTCACGGGGGCCGACCGCCAGCGCATCGGCAAATTCGAGCAAAGCCACAGCGGAACGCTCTTCCTCGACGAGGTCGGGGACCTGGCCCCGGCCACCCAGGCGAAGATGCTCCGCCTGCTCCAAGAGCAGCGGTTCGAGCGGGTCGGCGGGAGCGAGACGATTACCGTGGACGTGCGTGTGATCGCCGCCACCAACCGGTCGCTGGGGGACATGGTCGCGGCCGGCACGTTCCGCGGCGACCTGCTATACCGGCTCAACGGGTACACGATCAATTTGCCGCCGCTCCGCGACCGGCGCGACGACATCCCGATCCTAGTCGACCACTTTCTGAAGGCGGCGAACCACAAACTGGGGAAGTCTGTCGGAGTGGTTTCACCGGACGCCCAACGCCTGCTTGGTGCTTACGACTGGCCGGGGAACGTCCGGGAACTTCAAAGCGCGATTCGGTTCGCCGTCGTGCAGGCCGCAGGGGACATCATCACGCCGGAAAACCTTCCGCAGACAGTTCGCGGCGAGCAGGCTCCCGATGCGTCGGCCGCCGTCGCGCGTGCTCCGTTGGACGTCCGCGCGTTGGTCGAACACCTGCTAGACCGCGGAGACGACGACGCCTATCGCCGTGTCATCCAGGCCGTCGACCGTGTCGTCCTTGAGACGGCGCTTGCCCGCGCCGGCGGCAATCAGGTCCAGGCGAGCGAACTACTCGGCATGTCACGGTCGACCCTGCGAGCCAAGCTCCAAGCCTTGGGGCTGGTCCTCGAGAAGCAGGTGCGATCGGGAGTGGACGCCATCGGATGAACGGACGAATGCTGGATTTTCCCCGTGGTCGCGGACGGCCGACTGGAGGGCCTCATCACCACAGAAGTGCTGGACGGCGTCCCGCGGTCGAATTGGGACCGGCACACTGTCAGCGAGGTCATGCTGACGGACATCGGGGCCGTGACGGTCGCGCCAGCGGCCGATGCCCTGGAGGAGTTTCGGAGGATGAGTCGCAGCGGCTTGAGCCGCCTCATCGTCGTCGACGCCGGGCGGCTGTTCGGCCTCATCAGTCTGAGAGACCTGTTGTCGTTCCTCAGTCTGAAGCTCGACCTGGAAGGCCGAGACGACCCGGACAGCCGTCGCAGCACGACCGCGCCGCACCGCGAGCCGGCGTTACACGCCTAGCGATGCGGAGAGGAATTCGAAGGCGGCGGAGCCGACGGCCCGGGAAGCAACGCTCGGAGGGTCCATGAGCAGGCAAGGCGTCGCGCCACAACGGCGGCTCGGGCCGTTGCGCCTCTACGCGTGATTAGTGATGGTGGGGTGATCGGAGCGTTCGGCGCGGTGGTGTTCCGCGGGCTCATCGCTGTCTTCCACAACCTGCTCTTTCTGGGGCAATGGTTGTTCGCCTAAGAGGCGAACGTGCACACGCCGCCCGGCCCGTGCGGGCCGTTCGTCATCCTCGTTCCCGTGTTCGTTGCCGCCGGCGTTGCGTTTCTCGTCGGTCGGTTCGCCCCCGAGGCCAAGGGCCACGGCGTCCCCGTTCTCCCGCTCCAGGTCCTTCAGCCGCCTGACCTGGTCGGTGCGCAGGCCGCCGTAGTCCTTTCGCCACCGGTAGTACGTGTGCTCGCCGACGCCGAGCTTGCGGCAGACCTGCGGCACCGGCTGGCTGCCGGCCATCTCGACCTCGGCTTGCCGCAGCAGGTGGATGATCTGCTCGGAGGTGTGGTGCCTCTTGGCCATCGGATGCCCTCGCTGAAAAGCGCCCGGACGGCCCTATTCTCATCGGGCCGCCGGACTCGGTTCAGGGGGCAAGGTCACTTCCCGCCAAATGGAGCAGCGATGCCACTTCGGCCGTGAGGCATCTATGACGGTAGCGGCCGGGGATGTGCCGGGCGTCGTCCGTTGGCGACGAGACACTCGGTTCCGGACGAGCCATGCGGTTAACGCTGCTCGGCCGCGAGCCGCTTGAGGGCCGCGCCGGCGAGACCGGCCGTCCCGGGGTGTCTGCCGCGGCCCAGCCCCTCCAGAATCCGGACCGCCTCCGGGCTGCCGGCGTACTCCAGCACGCGGACGGCCCGCTCGGTCCGGTCCCGCTCCGTCAGCCGCCCGCCCCGCGACGCCAGCAGCCGGGCCGCCCGCGCCCGCACCTCCGGCGACG
>DASXAN010000059.1:0-3344 GCA_036406755.1 Gemmataceae bacterium | reverse complement strand
CAAGCAGGCCAGCCAGTCGGCGTCAAAGCTGACGCCGCCGCCCCGCACCAAGCCGTCGGACACCGGCGGGTCCACGGCCGTGACCCTGGTCGCGGCGACGGCCCCCGAGGACACGACGCCGGAGTCCGTCTGGGCGGACATCACCGACCGGATGGAACCCGCCCCCGCCCGGCCGGCCACGCCGCCGCCGCTGCCGGCCGTGGCGCGGCGGCGCCCCCGCTGGCCGTTCGCCGTCGGCGGGGTGGCGGCGGTCGCCCTCCTCACCGCCGGCGCCGTCGCCCTCTGGCCGCGGACAGTGGCGACGACGGACCCGGCCGCGGGTCGCGACCCGAACCTGTCCCTGACCGCCGCCACCCCACACACGCCGGTGAAGCCGCCCGACCTGCCGGACGAGGTCCGCCAGTTCGTCGGGCACCAGGGGCCGATCGAGGCGGTGGCGTTTACCCCGGACGGCAAACGGCTGGTGACTGTCGGCCAGGACAAGACGGGCCGCGTGTGGGAGGTGGCGACGGGCAAGGAGTTGAAGCGGTTGGAGGGACACAACTCCAGCGTCCGGTGTGTCGCCGTGCTGCCGGACGGCCGGCGGGCGGTGACGGCCAGCGCGGACAAGACCATCCGCCTGTGGGACCTGGACACTGGTAAAGAGCTGAAGAAGTTCGCCGGCCACACGGCCGGACTGTGGGCGGTGGCCTGCGACCGGGACGGCCGGCGGCTGCTGACGGCCGGGATGGACCACGTCATCCGCCTCTGGGACGTGGACGGAGCCCGTACGGAATCGAAGAAACTGGAGGGCCACACCGACCGGGTCTACAGCGTGGCCTTCCTGCCGGACGGCCGGCGGGCCGTGTCCGCCGGCGGGGACAAAACAATGCGGCTGTGGGACCTGGACACCTGCAAAGAGCTTCGCAAGCTGGACCTGCCGGAGAAGGACCGGGTCGGCCGGCTGAGCCTGTCGGCCGACGGCAAATGGGTGCTGCTCGGGTGCGGCAAGACGCTGCGGCGGTGGGACCCGGACGGGCCGATGCGCACGACGTACCTGGTCACGTCCGGCCACGTGGAGCGGGCGGCGGCCCTGCCCGACGGGCGGGTACTGGTTTCCGTCAGTGACGGCACGGTCCGGCTGTGGGATGTGGACCGGGACCGGGAGCTGCACTCGTTTCCCGGCCACGGGCAGGAGGCGGCGGCGGTCGCGGCCGCCCCGGACGGCCGGCACTTCGCCACCGGCGGCAAGGACGGGACGGCCCGGTTGTGGCGGATCGGGGACGCGAAAGCCCCGTAGGGTGGGTCGAGGGAGCGGAGCGACCGAGGCCCACCCTACATTTCTAATGCCGCCAACCACGCGGCGGCGGCCGCGTCCGACGGCATCCGCCAGTCGCCCCGCGGGCTCAGGCTCACCGTCCCCACCTTCGGCCCGTCCGGCAGCGCGCTCCGCTTGTACTGGTTGGCGAAGAACCGCTTCAGGAACACCGCCAGCCACTTCTTCACTTCCGCCGGCGGATACTCCCGGTGGAACTTCGCGTGCTTGGCCAGGAACAGGATCTTCTCCGGCGGCGCCCCGTATCGCAGGAAGTGGTACAGAAAGAAGTCGTGCAGCTCGTAGGGGCCGATCGTCCCCTCGGTCGATTGCGTCGCCGCCCCGGCCGCGTCCGTCGGCAATAGCTCCGGCGAAATCTCCGTCGCCACGACGTCCTGCAGCGTCTTGCGGGCCTCGCCGCTGAACTCGTGCTCGGCCGCCCACCCGACCAGGAACTTCACGAGCGTCTTAGGGATGGAGACGTTAACGTTGTACATGCTCATGTGGTCGGCGTTGTACGTGCACCAGCCCAGGGCCAGTTCGCTCACGTCCCCGGTCCCGACCACGAACCCGGCGTTCATCAACAGCTCGGTGCGGGCCCGGGCCTGGACGTTCTCGAACACCAAGTCGCTCCGCCGCTCGGCCGGCACTTGACGTAACTTCGCCGTCAGTCCCTCCACGTCCAGCCCGTCGAGCACAATGCCGAACGGCAGGTGGTTGAGCGCCTTCCACTCGGCCAGGCACAGCGGGCGGATGTCCACCTCCCGAGCGCTGACGCCGAGGTGCTTCATGAGGGCGCGGGCGTTGGCCAGCGTCCGGGGTGTGGTGCCGAACCCGGGCATCGTCAGGGCGAGGATTTTCGACCGTGATACGTCGACCGCGTCGAACGTCTTGCAGGCGACGAGCAGGGCCAGCGTCGAGTCCAGCCCGCCGGAGACGCCGATCGTCACCGGCGGCGTGCCGATGTGCTCCAGCCGCTTCGCCAGCCCGGCCACCTGGGTGTGGAAGATCTCCTCGCACCGCTCGCGGAGCGTGTCCGCCTGCTGCGGCACGAACGGGTGGGCGTCCACGAACCGCGCCAGCGGGGCGTCGGCGGGCGTCGGGTCGAGCGAGAATTCGATCCGGCGGAACGGGCGGCGGGTGCCGGCGTAGAGGGCGTATTCCGCGAACGTGGTGGTGCGAAAGCGGTCGCCGCGGAGCCGGTCCAGGTCCAGATCGGCGACGAGTAACTGCTCGTCCCGCCGGAACCGCTCGGACTCGGCCAGGATCGTGCCGTTCTCGCCGACCAGGCAGTGGCCGCCGAAGACGAGGTCGGTCGTGGACTCGTGCACGCCGCAGGAGGCGTAGACGTAACCGGCCAGGCACCGGGCCGACTGTCCGGCCACCAGCTGCCGGCGGTACGCCGCCTTGCCGATCACCTCGTTCGACGCCGACAGGTTCAGCAGCAGGTTCGCCCCGGCCAGCGCCTGGAACGACGACGGCGGGCACGGCGTCCACACGTCCTCGCAGATTTCCACGCCGACGACCACGTCCGGGTCGCCCGCGGCGTGGAAGAGCAGGTCGGTGCCGAACGGCACCCGCTCGCCGCCGGCCAGCCGGGCGGTGTCGGAGTGGGCGGTGGCCGCCGCGGCGAAGTAGCGGGCGTCGTAGAACTCCTTGTAGTTCGGCAGGTACGACTTGGGGATGATGCCGAGCACCCGCCCGCGGTGGATCACGGCGGCGCAGTTGAACACCTGGTCGTCCACGACGACCGGCAGGCCGACGACGGCCAGCCCGCGGAATGTGCGGGCGGACCGGCCGGCGAGGCGGTCCAGCTCGGCCAGCGCCGCCCGGAGCAGGGCCGTCTGGTGGAACAGGTCGTTGCAGGTGTACCCGGTCAGCCCCATCTCGGGGAAGACGACGACCTCGGCCCCCTCACTTTGAGCGCGGTCGAGCAGACCGAGGGTGCGGTCGGCGTTGAACGCCGGGTCGCCGACCCGCAGGGTCGGGACGGCGGCGGCGACGCGGACGAAACCGTGGCGGGGCATGGAATCCGTGGTGAGTGGTGAGT
>DASXAN010000058.1:0-6154 GCA_036406755.1 Gemmataceae bacterium | reverse complement strand
ACGTCCGGTGACACGGCGGCCAGGCCGGCGATCTTGCCGGTGCCGGCCCCGATGGCGCCGAGCGCCGTGGCCTTTCCGGTGGCCAGGTCGATCGTGTACAGCGAGGTCCGACCGCCGACCGACAGCGCGGCGTAGGGCGTGCCGCCCGCGGTGATGGCGAAGGGGGCGTGGGGCGTCGGCAGCCAGTCCTCGTCGACGCTGAGCGGCCCGACGACGGTGACCTGTCCCAGGTTCGGCGACGGGCTGCCGTTCGGGCCGCCGATGCGCACGAGCCAGTCGTTGGCCCCGTCAATGCCGTAGAGCGTGGTCGCCGTCGCGCCGACGACGTCATTGGTGTACGCCAGGCCGACCGTGTACGTCGCGTTCAGGAACGCGTCGGGCTGCGTGCCGGCGACGCCCGGGTTGCCGTCGATGACCGCGCCGGTGTCCGGGTTGATCCGCATGTTCTGGTCGGCGTCACTGACGACGCGGATGACGTCGGCCGCCGGGTCGAAGCTGAAGCCGAACGAGCTGCCGGCCAGCGGCACGGCGAAGGTGCCGGTGCCGACCTGGGCCGCCGCCCCGGTGACCGGGTTGATGGTGTACAGTCGGCCGTTACTTGCCAGGGCGTAGAGCTGTCCCGTCGCCGGGCGGACGGCGAGACCGAGGATGGTCGCCCCGCTCGGCAGGCCGGTGACGGGCGTGCTGGCTTCCATCGTGCCGGGCGCCGTGCTGTTGAAGACGAGCAGCTGGTTGGCGCTCGTGACGGCGAACAGGTCGGCGGGCGACGGCGGGGGCGGCGGCGGCGGCGGTGGCGGCGGCGGGAGTGTGACGACGGCAAGCCCGCGGACCCCGACGCTGCCGTCGCCGATCGGCCCGACCGGCGACGGCCCGGTCGACAGGCTGACCCGGATCAGCCGTGGCACGCCGCCGACCGTCACCGCGGCGTACCCGGTGTTGCCGTTGGCGTCGATGTCGAGACCGACCTGGTCGGAGGTATCGGCGCCGACGGGCGCCACGGGCGTGACGCCGCCGAGGTCGGGCGACGGGGTGCCGTTGGCGCCGCCGATCTGGATGAACATGTCGCCGGCGGAGTCGACGCCGTAGAGCGTCGTCGTGGTGGCGCCGGCGGCGTCATTCGTGTAGGCGATCTCGACGACGCGGCCGGTCGTGCCCAGGGGCGTGTCGGGCTGGGTGCCCGGGGCGTTGGGGTCGCCGTCGATGACGGCGCCGGTGTCCGGGTCGATGCGCATGTTCTGGCCGGTGTCGCTGACGACGCGGATGCGGTCGGCCACCGGGTCGAAGGCCAGGCCGAACGCGGTGCCGCTCAGGGGCACGGCGAAGGTGTTGCTGCCGACCGGCGTGGCGGCGCCGCTGGACGGGTTGATGACGTAGAGCCGGTTGGAACTGCCCAGTCCGTAAAGCTGGCCGGTCGCCGGCCGGAAGTCGATCCCCACGAGCGACTCACCCGTCTGTAGGCCGGTGACGGGGAGCACGCCCTGAATCGTGCCGGGGGCGCTACTGTCGAACGCCAGCAGCTGGTTGTTCGTCGAGAGTGCCACGAGGGCGGTGGGGGTGGTCCGGTCCTCGAGTAGCCGGACGTCGAGCCGGCAGCGCAGGCCCGCCGCGCGGCGTGTGGGCGGAAGGGGCGAACGCGAACGGACAGGCTTCCACCAAGTGAACGGCATCGTCCTCACTCCTTTGGAAACTTGGAGTAACAGCGGCGAACTGATCCGGACAACAGGGGGCGGGCCACCGGGGGGGCGAATGCCGGGCAATCGGGGTAAGGGTCGCGGCGATCGGCCGGTGCCAAGAGGGCGTCTCGAGCGATCCGCCCCGTGCCGCCGGCGTGCGTCAAAGTCGTCACTAGCCCGACCGCTCGGCCGCCGCGACTGTCGGTCGAACTGCAATCCGACCAGAGTGACAATCACCTGGACCAGGCGTAGGCGGGCGTCATTTCCCCGATGTTCGGGTTCGAACGACAGTTGGCCCTGACCGCCACCCTCCCCTTCGTCAGGTTCGGCCTGGCGGGCCGCTGGCGGGCTTTCCTCGGGCACACCCATCGCGGGAAGTACGGCGGGAAGGGGGCTGTCGTCCGGGAGCAGGGCACCACCGGCGTCCGCATCTCTCGACTCTTTCTTCCGGACGGGGACGGCCTTTCCCGTCTCCGGATCGGCCTGCGAACCACCCCCACCCGACGATGCCGGCAGAAACCAGGGCCTCGTGATGCCCACGGCCCTGTTTCCATTGCCGCCACTGGAACCGGAGCCGGGGCGAGGTGTGCCACTTGGTCCGTTCATGGACAGACCCGAGACCGCGACGGCGCCGGTGCCCGGGCCGGCGCCCGGGCCGGTGCCCGAGCCGGGGTTTCCATTCCCGGTAATCGATCCAACGTCTATCGCGACGCTTACGCTGCCAGAAAACGAGATCGGACCTGATGGAGAGCTTGCATTTCCGGTGACACGAACCGTTACGAGTCCGGGAACAACGTCGACTTTGGTTGTCACGTGGGCCTCGCCCCCCCAAGGGCTGACCCAAGCGAATGTGAAGACTGCGTGGAAAAAAAAATGCCCGATCAGTGCGGCCAGGTCCAAGATGTAGTCACGCAGTCGCGCCAACAGGTGAACGACCTCCGCCAGAAGGTCGCGCAAGATTCCGATGAAGCCGGCGTCGGCAGACACGTCGGTGGTCATCGCTGCAACAGACAGATGTAGCCCCGGCGCCTGGGCATCGACCGGTCCAAGCGTGACAGTGGCGAGGTGGACCGTAGCCTGGGATGACGGTGCGGAATGCCCAGTGCCAATGTTGAGGGGCAGCGACCGTGCGGCCGCCGGGGCGGTCGGGCCGCCTGCCCGCACCGCATTGTCAAATGCCGCCGGGAGGGGCGCGAAGGTGACGACGGCAGCCGGTCGCGGTGCCCCGGATGGCCCGCTAGGAGCGGAATTGTCCTGCGTGACTTCGTTGCTCGTCACGACCCCGACCCGCACGCCCAGCAATTCAATGGCCGGCGCCGTGAGGTCCGGGCGCACCGCGTCCTGAGTCGATCTGTCATCGTGATCGACCGGCCGCTCCGGCGTCGCGGACGACATTGAAACAGACGGCGTGCGGAGGACGTCCCCCGGCCGGCCCAGCAGTTCGCTATCGACCGCAAGGTTCGCACTCGTTACCAGTCCGGTCGAACTGACGGCTGACCATGCCGTGGCCACGGGGCCAAGGCCTGCGGCAGAGGGCGGCGGGAGCGGGGCGGCCGGCTGGTCGGCGGACACCCCCGCCGTTTGTGGAACCGGCTGCGCTTCGGCGTCCGCCGGTGTCTCCGCGAGCGAGGGCGCCGCCGGGCCGGCCGGCACGAGGGCATCAGGTGCTGCCGTACCGAGCAACGGGTCCGACCCGGACACCAACGCCCGGCCTTCCAGAATCTCGACGCCGAGCTGAACACGGAACAGCCGTCGCCGCCAAGGTCGAGCACAACGGACTTCGCGGCGCCCTCTCCGACCAAACGTCAATACAAACCTGATGACCCTTGCCATGGAGGCCCTTCGTCTAGTGCCTGCGGCGATTACCTTGTCGCTAGCTTCACGGGCTCGCGCACCCCGCGCAGGGGCCTCAACGAATCATCAGTTGCACGCTACGAACTCCGCACCACCGCCGCGGGGGCACCGGCGGTCCCGCCGCCGTCCCGGCGGCCCTTAAGCGCCGCTGGCACGATGGTCGGCGTAGGGGCACTTGCATCGGTCATCTGGGCGGTCGACTGACGTCGAGCCCGCCCGGAATTGCGAGTAGTGAATCTGCCAAGAGCCGCCGTTGCCCTTCGCCGGCCGTCCCCGGGGCGCTGCGTGCGTCCGCGACTGATGGACGCCCACGGGGAGCGCGCGACAGTGTCGGTGATCACCTCCCTTCCCAAAACGGTCATGCGAATTGTTGTTTGGCGGCAGTCGTCACCAAATCCTGCTAGACCAGTTGTGAGGACGGTAGCCGCAGACCGACCCGTGACAACCTTCTCGCCTGACGAAACGCCGGCAAAGACAGGTCAATTCATACTATGTGCAATTGATATACCGATTCCGGCGGCCGCGTCGTCTGACCCGCCGCCGTGCCGTCGCACGTCGCAGGGCGCCCAGGGCCGCGGCGCTCAGGACCATCCGGCCCCGGCGCTATGACTCCGATAGCGCTCCGAAATGCCCGGACTCGCCTTCCACTGTCAGCGAAGTGACACGACACGCCCGCGAGCGTTCTTCCGCATGTCTCTCCCCGCCGCACCTCACGTCGGCCGCCGGAAACGGTAGGCGAATCGGCGCACGTCCGGCCCCTTCAGTATTGAAGTTATGAGTGATCAAGTTTTCAGTTCTTATTCCCACGCGAGTATCGTTCACCGACGTGGGCTCGCCCGTTGACCAAAACCGTGATTGCGGCCGCATCCTGTCCTGACGGCAAGGGGTTTGCAGCACCTGCCTGCTCGCCGCCCCGAAACAGCCGTGTCACGGCCTGCCATGATCAGAAGTACATTTTTACATGACAACTCATGTGCAACATTCGTCGACCTGCTGCGCCGGCGCGCCCTGGAGGGTCCGGGCGACGCGGCGTACACGTTCCTGGCCGACGGGGAGGCCGAGAGGGGTGCGGTCACGTACGGCGAACTGGACCGCCAGGCCCGGGCCCTCGCGGCCACGATGCAGTCATACGGCCTGACCGGCGAGCGCGCCCTCTTACTGTTTCCGCCCGGCCTCGAGTACGTCACCGCACTTTTCGGATGTCTTTACGCCGGCGTCGTCGCGGTCCCGGCATACCCGCCGCGCCGCAACCGGTCAGTCGAGCGCTTTCATACCCTCCTCGCGGACGCCCGTGTGGCGGCGGTCTTGACGGCGCCTTCGGTCGGACCTGCGGTCGAGCGATTAGCGGAGCAGGTACCGGGACTGCCGCGGGTCCCCCGCCTGATCACCGGCCGGGTCGCCGGCGCGGCGGCGGACGCCTGGCGCGAACCGTCGCTGTCGGACGAAACCCTGGCCCTTCTCCAATACACTTCGGGTTCGACGGCCGCCCCCAGGGGCGTGATGCTGACGCACCGCAACCTGCTGCACAATTGCCACTGGATCCGGCAGCGCTTCCAACACTCGCCGGACAGCCGGGGCGTGATTTGGCTGCCCCCGTACCATGACATGGGCCTAATCGGCGGCATCCTCGAAGCCCTCTACCTGGGGGCGCACTGTTACTTGATGTCGCCGGTCACTGTCTTCAGCAGTCCGTTCGCCTGGCTTCAGGCCATCTCCCGATTCCGTGCCACCACCAGCGGCGGGCCGAACTTCGCCTATGACCTGTGCGTCCGCAAAGTCACGCCCGAGCAACGGGCCGCGCTCGACCTGAGCTGCTGGAAGGTGGCTTTCAGCGGCGCCGAGCCGGTCCGAGCAGAGACGATGGATCGGTTCGCCGCGGCGTTCGGGCCGTGCGGCTTTCGGAAGGACGCCTTCTACCCCTGCTACGGGCTGGCGGAAGCGACGCTCCTGGTCGCCGGCGGCCGGGCAAACACCCCGCCCCGGACATTGGTCGTCCGCAGAGCGGAGTTGGAGCAGAACCGAGTCCACCCGTCCCACCCGGGCGAAGCCGGCTGCGTGACCGTCGTGGGCTGTGGGCAGACGCTCGACGACCAGGATCTCGCCGTCGTCCACCCGGAAAGGTCGACACGCTGTCCGCCCGGCGAGATCGGGGAGGTCTGGGTCGCCGGCCCCAGCGTGGCCAAAGGCTATTGGGGCCGGCCCGAAGAAAGCCGGCAGACGTTTGGCGCCCGCCTCGCCGACACCGGCGAAGGCCCGTACCTCCGGACAGGGGACCTGGGATTCTTGCAGGACGGTGAGCTCTACATCACCGGTCGCCTGAAGGACCTGATCATCCTTCGCGGCCGCAACCTCTACCCGCAGGACATCGAGCAGACGGCCGAGGCCAGCCACACGGCCCTGCAGCCGGGCGCCGTGGCGGCGTTCGCGGTCGACGAGGACGGCCAGGAGCGACTCGTCATCGCCGCCGAGGTGATTCCGCGCCGGCAGCCGGAGCTCGCCGCGGTGGCGGACGCGGTCCGGCGGGCCGTCGCGGACGAGCACGAGGCAGACCTCCACGCGTTCGTGCTCCTCAGGCCCGGCGGACTGCCGAAGACGTCCAGCGGCAAGGTCCGGCGCCGCGCCTGCCG
>DASXAN010000057.1:0-3480 GCA_036406755.1 Gemmataceae bacterium | reverse complement strand
GGAGCCTCGCCCTCCCGGCCGGTGTGTTCGGCGGACGTTGCGGAACCATCGTGTGCCACGGTTTGCTTGCAAACCGTGCGGCCCCGGCTCGTGCGCTGCCGTGGCGGGCCGGCGGTGGGCGCGGTAGGCTGGGTCGGGCAGCCCGCGTCCACCGCGGGGCCAATCTGTGGCTCGCCCGGAGGGTACGTCATGCTTCGCGCGGCGCTGGGCGTGCTGGCCGTGATCGGGGTCGTCGGGGCGGCGACGGCCGACGACAAGCCGGCCCCGCCCCGAAAGGGCGGCGTGCCGATCGTGGCCGTGGCCCGGGCGACGGAGAAGGACGGGGCGGTCGTCGTCCACCTCTCGACCCCGGTCGAGGTGCCGGACGGGGCGGACCCCGTGGCCGGCCCGGACCGGGCGCCCGTCATCGGGGCGCGGAGCAAGATGGGGTGGTTCGACCGGGACGTGGTGGCCGACGGCCGCACGGTCCGGGCCTTCACCGCGGACGGCAAGGCGATCGACCCGAAGGACCTGCCGAAGCGGCTGGCGAAGGCGTCCCGGGTGGTCCTGTTCCAGGGCCAGACGGACCCGGACCCGTACTACCTGGGGCTATACCGGGAGGACGTGGTCTTGCTCGTCGCCGCCCCGGCCCACACGTTCAGCGTGCCGTAACTCGCGCCGCGGCGGCCCACCGATCGTGTGCCACGGTTTGCTTGTAAACCGTGCATTCCAGCTCCTGCGCTCCCGTGGCGGGCCGGCGGCGGGCGCGGTAGGCTGGCGGCATGAGACGCCGCCGGCTGGCCGTGGTCGTTGGGCTGCTCGCCCTGGTCGTCGCCGGGGCGGCGTGGTGGCTGTTCTCCCCCGCGCTCTCGGCGAACGAACGGGCGCTCGTCGGCACGTGGCTGTTGAAGTCCTCGACCTCCGGTGCCGCCCCCAGGATGGACTTCCGGGCCGAGCGGACGGGTACGAGCTGGGTCGGGCCGCCGCAAGGCGCCGTCATACCGCTGGACTTCGCCCGGTGGTCGCTCTGGGGGGACCGCCTCACCCTTGATTACGAGCCGAGCGCCGTCCGCCGTGCGCTGCGGCCCGTGGCCGGCGGGATCGGCGTGGCCACCCGGCCGGTCTCGTCCGCCCGGCTGTCGTTCGTCACGCCCGACGAAATCGTGGTCACCGGCTACGGCTCCCGCCAAGTCTACACCCGCGCCCCGGCCGACTGACCGGCGTTTTCTTGCGAACTGGAGCGTTTGCTTACAAGTCGGAGTCTGCTTGCAAAGCCTTGCAAAGCCTCTCGCTCGTGCACTCCGGTAGCAGGCCGGTGCGGTAGGTTGGGTGGGGCGACCCCCGCGGACGGTCGGAGTGATTGGCGATGAAGGTCTTCGTGCTGTCGCACATGCGGCCGAGCGGCCAGACGTGGCGCGGCCAGTTCGTCGGCGTGTATTCGTCCCAGGCGCAGGCGGCCCTCGCGATCGCACGGCTCAGCCGTCACCCGTCGTTCAAGGATTACCCGAAAGGCTTTCAGGTCGATGCGGTGGAGTTGGACGCGGACTCCGTCCCGGGGATTTACTTTTACTCCGTGCCCCCGCCGCCGCAGCTATGGTCGCCGCCGGCCCTGCGAAACTAAGAGCGGCACGGTTTGCAAGCAAACCGTGGCACATGACCCGCGGGCGTTATCTCGGGAGGGCGAGGCTCCTGCCGAGCCGCGAGCGCAGCCGGCTCGGCAGGAGCCTCGCCCTCCCGGCCGGTGTGTTCGGCGGACGTTGCGGAGCCATCGTGTGCCGCGGTTTGCTTACAAGCCGCGTGGTCCGGCCCATGCGCTCCCGTGGCGGTCCGGCGGCGGGCGCGGTAGATTGGCTGATGGCCCATCCCGCGGCACAGCCGATGGGAACCGGGGAGGCTCGTATGAGTGTACGGAGGCGGACCTGGGTGCCACTCACCGGCCTGGGGGTACTCGCCCTCGCCGGGGTCGCCGTCATGGCCGGCGGCCGGTCCGCCTACGACTGGGCCGACCGGGTGGGGACCGACTGCCTGATGTCGTCCCTGGACGCCGAGGCCGCCGCCGAAGTCCCCCCGGGGGCCGACCGGCCGACAGTGGTGGACTGGTTCAAGCGGCGGGGCATGACCTTCCAGTCCCTCGGCCCGGACCCGCCCAGCCCCGACCCGGACCGCCCCGGGACCGCGTTCCACGGCCTACCGCCGGAGCGGGTCGCGGGCGGTGAGGTCGGGTATACCCACGGTTACGTGCTCGGCCGCTACCACCAAGTGCTCGTCTACTTCTACTTCGATAAGAACGGCCAGGCCGTCAAGCACCGGGTTTACGCGCCTCACGCGGCGAACTGACCGGCGGCAGTGGTGTCGCCAACCGCCGTCCTACTCCCCCCGCGGCTCGAATTTCTGCACCCGCCGGCCGTTCACCGTGAGTCGGGTTTTTCGCGCCGGGCACCTGTACCTCGTCCCGCTCGGCCGCGGCGATGACGTCGGCACCGTCCGCGAGTGCGGGCACTGCCGGACGCGGATCTGCTGCGACGAACGCCACGACAAGGGCTTCGTACCGGTCAAGGATGCCGTGGGCCTGACGGTCACGGAGCTAGCCCGTCTGACGAACGGCACGCCCGCCATACCGACCGACGGCGGGAGTTGACCGCCTTTGGTTAGGTAAGCCTAAGCCCCGCCTGGTCGCGTCGCGGACCATCGATTTCGGCGGCCTCCGGCCCCCAATGCGACTCCTACCGGTGCCCAACTCGCATCGGAGTGTCAACCCATCCTCGCGCTCACCTTTTCCGTCCTGGCGACGGCCGCCGTCGGTCTGGTCGCCGCGCGCCCCGCCGACCACCCGGTCACGGCCGCCGCGGTAGCTCCGGCGCCCGCCGTCCTGCAACCCCGTCCACTTCGCCGGGCCGACGACCCGACGTTAGTGCACATCACTGACCCGACGGGAGCGGTGATGAGCGGCTCCGTGCTCAGCCGGTCGCCCTGGGTGCTTCGCCTGCGCGTCGGGTGGTACATGCGCGAGGGGACGCCGATCCTGGTGCAGGCAGCCGACGTACCGGTGCCGGCCCCGCCCGTGGCCGCGAAGGTCACGCTATGCCGGCCGATGGGCGTGGTCTATGAGGTCGGCTGTCAGTTCATCGAACGGCCGCCGGCTGCCACGTTAATCACGTTTGCGTGATCGAACGAGCGCCAGATTCGTGCCGTCCTACTCCCGCCGCGGCTCGAACTTCTGCACCCGCTTGCCGTTCACCTCCGCCACGTACACCGCCCCGTGCGAATCGACACACAGCATGTGCGGCAGGTCGAACTGGCCCGGCCCGCGGCCCTTCTCGCCGAACCGGCCGATTTTTTGGCCCGACCGGTCCAGCACCGTCACCCAGTTCGCCAGGCCGTCGGCCACGAACAGCCGCTCCCCGGCCAGGTACAGGCCGTACGGCGCCCCGGCGGCCGTCCACTGGGCGACGAAGTTGCCGTCGCCGTCGAACACCTGGATGCGGTTGTTGCCGCGGTCGC
>DASXAN010000056.1:0-3470 GCA_036406755.1 Gemmataceae bacterium | reverse complement strand
AGCTCGCCCGCGCCGGCGAGATGACGCTGCGGGTGGACCTCCGCTGGCCGCTGGCGCAGTGGCAGGACCTGGCGAGGCTCGGCCTGCTCGCCGACTTCGGCAACGACTACGTCCGCATCGGCGGGGTGAAGGGGTTCGCGGACGGGTCGCTCGGGTCGAGCACGGCGAAGATGTTCGAGCCGTTCGTCAACGAGCCCGGCAGCACCGGCGTCTGGGTGACGCCCCGGGAGAAGCTCCGCGAGTGGATCATCGCGGCGGACAAGGCCGGGCTGTCGGTCGCGATCCACGCCATCGGCGACCGGGCGAACGCCGAGCTACTCGACATCTTTGCCGAGGCGATCAAGGTGAACGGGCCGCGGGACCGCCGGTTTCGCATCGAACACGCCCAGCACCTGCGGCCTCAGGACTACGCGAGGTTCAGGGAGTTGGGCGTGATCGCGTCGATGCAGCCGTACCACGCCATCGACGACGGCCGGTGGGCCGAGGGCCGAATCGGGGCGAAGCGGTGCGCCTCGTCGTACGCGTTCGGCTCGCTGCTCAAGGACGGGGCCAAACTGGCGTTCGGGTCCGACTGGTCGGTGGCGCCGCTGGAACCGCTGCCCGGGATCGACGCCGCCGTGAACCGGCGGACCCTCGACGGCAAACACCCCGAGGGCTGGTTCCCGGAGCAGCGGATCACGGTGCAGCAGGCGATCGAGGCGTACACGATGGGGAGTGCCTTCGCCGGGTTCCAGGAGCGCGACCGCGGCTCGATCGCCCCCGGCAAGTTGGCCGACTTCGTCGTCCTGTCGCGGGACATCCTCGACCCGATGGAGCGGGACCACATCGCCGAGGCGGCGGTCGTCATGACCGTCGTCGGCGGCAAGGTCGTTCACGAGAGGCGGGACTGAGCCCATGCGGCCGGTCGTGACGGTGCTAGTCGTCGTCGTCGGCGTGCTCGTCTTCGGCGGCCTGTTCATCGCGGCGGTCCCCCGCTGGCGGAGCAACGCCGACCGGGCGCGGTGCCAGGACAACATGCGCCGGATCTGCAAGCGGTACCTGCTCGACGAGGCGCAAGCGACGGAAGCCTACCCGGCCGGGACGGTCGTGGTGGCGGACCGACCGGCGGATCGTCGGCTCAGTTGGGTGGTGCCGGGCCTGACCCGGCTCGGCCACGAGAGCGTGGCCCGGTCGATCGACGTCGGGGCCGCCTGGGAGGCGCCGGCCAACCGGGCCGCCGGCACGACGTTCCTCACCGAACTCGTTTGCCCTGCGATCATGGGGCAGCGACCGGCCGACGGGGCGGCCCCGCTGCATTATCCCGGCATGGCCGGCGTCGGGGCGGACGCCGCCGCCAAGCCGCCGGATGCCCGCGGTGCCGGCCTGTTCCGGTACGACGCGCCGACGCGGGTCGCCGACGTTAAGGACGGTCTGTCAAATACTTTGATGCTCGCCGAGACGGCGGACCGGCCCGGCCCGTGGATCGCCGGCGGGGCACCGTCGGTCCGCCCGCTCGACCCGGCCCTGCGACCGTACCTCGGCCCGGGTCGGCCGTTCGGCGGTGCCCACCCGGGCGGGGCGAACACGGCGTTCGCCGATGGGTCCGGCCGGTTTATCGCCGATGACGTAGGTCCGCGCGTCCTGGAACTGCTGGCCGGCATCGCCGACGGCGGCCGAGCGGACGATTCTCAGTAATCCTTAACGAGTTATGGGGCATAATGGCGTCGTCCTTGCAGGGAGTGCTGCGCCAGCGCCACTCCCCGGCACCCGGACTCGGAGACTGCCGATGTCCCGCTCCACCCTGCTCGCGGCCGGCTGTGCGGCTGTATTCCTCGTCCCGCTGACGGTCACCGCCCAGCCGCCCGGCGGCTACGGCGGCGACCGGGGCGACCGCGGCCGGGGCGGGTTCAGCCGCGATCCGGACGAGCGGTTCAACCAGCTCTCCGGCGGCAAGGACGTCATCGTCATCGACCAACTCGACGAGCGGACCAAGATGTTCATGGGCATGATGGCCCAGCGGATGGGAGTTACGAACGGGCGGATCACCCGCGACCAGTACAAGTCCGCCATGGAGTCGTTCCGCTCCCGGATGATGGGCGGCGGCGGGCCGGGCGGCTTCGGCGGCGGCCCGCCGGGCGTCACGAGCATCACCATCCAGGGCGGCCCGCCCGGCGGCGATCGCGGCTTCGGCCGCGGCGGCGGCCCGATGTCGCCCGAGCAGATCGACCGCATGTCCGAGGACTACATGCGCCGCCACGACAAGAACGGCGACGGCCTGCTCCAAGTGACCGAGATGTCCGATCGGCTCCGCCCGGTCTGGGAGAAGTTCGACGCCAACAAGGACGGGGCAATCAGCCTGGACGAGGTGAAGGCGTACCTGCGGGACCGCGACCAGACGCGGCAGCAGGAACAGGCCAGCGCCGCCCCGCCGCAGACCCACCCCGGCGAGCCGGCCCACGCGGCCCCGGCCGACGGCCTGCCCCCGGCCCCGGACGCCGTGCCGGCGCAGGAGGAGGACAAGCGGCCGGTCATGTACCGCATCGGCAAATTGCCGAAGGAGTTGCCGGGCTGGTTCGCCGACCTGGACAGCGACAAGGACGGCCCGGTGGCCCTGTACGAGTGGGTCAAGGGCGGGCGGTCGATTGACGAATTCAAGCTGATGGACCGCAACGACGACAACCTTCTAACGATCGAAGAAGTCCTCGGGTACGTCAAGAATGGCGACAAGCAGCCCGGGTCGGTCGCCGTTGCCTCGTCCGGAGCTGCCGACGAGCGGCCGGGCGGCGACTTCCGCAGCCGCTTCGGCGGCGGCCTGCCGGGAATGAGGCCCGACGGCGGCAGCGGGGACATGCGAGGCCCGGGCGGCGATTTCCGGGGCCGGTTCGGGTTCGGCCCGCCGGGGTCGCAGTCGGGCAACGGCGATATGCGGGGGCGGGGCCCGCGCACCGAGGGCGGCGACTATCCCCGTGGCGGCGGTCGCGGCCCGGGTCGCGGCCGGGGCGGGTACGACCGCGGTTCGTACGACAGGGGGTCGTCGGACCGCAGCAACGCGCCCGACGGCGGCGACCGGGAGCCGAAGGACAAGAAGGATCGGAAAAAGGACAAGCCCTGACGCGGTCAAGAAATGAACGACCCCCGGCCGACATGGCCGGGGGTCGTTTTCTTGTTCACTTCTTCTTCGCCTTGAACTCCTTGACGAATTTCGCCGGGTCGTCGTTGAACGCGTCCCGGCAGCCGGAGCAGCAGACGTAGAACGTCTCGCCCATGTACGTCACCGGGATCGTCCCCAGCCCGCCGGTGACGACGCACTCGTGCTTCCTCGCGGCCACCCCGAGTGACTCCCCCTCCTTCGTCGCGGCCACCATGTACTGCCGGACGAACACGGTCGTGCCCTTCGGCCGGGTGGCGTAGCGGTAGACGAAACGGGCGCCGTCCCCGGCCGAGTTCATTGTCAACTGCTGCGTCTCGCCGGTGGACCTGTCCACGCGCTC
>DASXAN010000055.1:0-10458 GCA_036406755.1 Gemmataceae bacterium | reverse complement strand
GCCGTCAGCCTGGTCGTCGGCATCATCGTCGGGTCGGGCATCTTCAAAACCCCGCCCGGCGTGTTCGCCAACGTCCCCGACCCGTTCGCCGGCCTGGCCGTCTGGCTGGCCGGCGGGGCCGTCGCCGCCGTCGGCGCGCTCGTCTACGCCGAGCTGGCCACCGCCTACCCGTCCCCGGCCGGCGAGTACCTCTACCTCCGCCGGGCGTACGGGCCGGCCGTCGGGTTCGCGTTCGCCTGGGCCCAGCTGGCCGTCATCCGTACCGGGGCCAGCCTCGCCCCGATCGCTTACGTGTTCGCCGACTACGCCCACCAGCTCCGCCCGCTCGGCCCGCACTCGAAGCTGGTCTACGCCGCCGCCGCCATCGGCGTCTTGAGCGTCGTCAACGCCCTCGGCATCCACCCCGGCCGGCGGACGCAAAACGCCCTGACGCTGGCGAAAATCCTCGGCCTGGCCGGGCTAGTGGCGGCGGGTTTCATTCTGCCCCCGGTCACTGACCGGGGGCTAACCGCACGGCCACGAGAGGTGTCATGGACGCTGGCACTCGTCTTGGTGCTGTGGACCTACTCCGGCTGGCACGAGGCGGCGTACGTCGTCGCCGACCTGCGGGACCGGTCGCGGAACTTCGTCCGCGCGATCCTGCTCGGCGTCGCGGCCGTGACCGGCGTGTACCTGCTGGTCAACTACGCCGTGCTGGCCGGGCTGGGGTTCGACGGCGTCCGCAACTCCGGTGCCGTCGCCAGCGACCTGCTCGGCCGGGCCCTGGGGCCGGCCGGCGGGACGGCGATGGCGTGGCTGGTGGTCGTCTCGACGCTGGGGGCGGTGAACGGGCTGATCCTGACCGGCGGCCGGTTCTTCGCCGGGTTCGGGGCGCTGCATCCCGGGTTCGGCTGGCTCGGCGGCTGGCGGACGGCCCGCGGGGCGCCGCTGGCGGCCCTGGCGGCGCAGGCGGCGGTCAGCCTCGGCATGATCGCCCTGGTCGAGAGCGACGCAGCGGACCCGTTCGAGGCGTTGGTGATCTGCACCGGGCCGGTGTTCTGGTTCTTCTTCCTGCTCACGGGGATCGCCCTGTTCGTGCTCCGGGCGCGGGACGCGGACCAGCCGCGGCCGTTCCGGGTGCCGTTTTTTCCGCTGGTCGGCGGCTTGTTCTGCGGGGCGTGCCTGTTCATGCTGTACGAGAGCGGGGCATACGCGCTGGCGCGGCGGCCGGCGGAGGCGGTTGTCGTCGCCGGGTTGCTGCTCGCGGGGGTGCCGGTGTACGTTCTCGGAAGGAAGGGGGCAGACAATGTTCGTTCCATCGCGCACTCGTGACTCCAAGCCCACCCGCGGCGGCGGGTGGGTTGCTTTGCCCACCCGCCGCCGCGGGTGGGCTTGCGGGGTTGTTGCTCTCCTGCTCTGCGCGCCGACGCTTCGCGCGCAGGCGCCGAAGCTCGACGTGCCCTACGTGCCGACGCCGCCGCCGGTGGTGGAGGCGATGCTGAAGCTGGCGGCCGTCAAGGCCGGCGACGTGGTCTACGACCTCGGCTGCGGCGACGGGCGGATCGTCGTCACCGCCGTCAAGGACTTCAAGGCGAAGCGGGGCGTCGGCATTGACCTCGACCCCCAGCGGGTCAAGGAGTCGGTCGCCCACGCCAAAGAGGCCGGCGTCGCCGACAAGACCGAGTTCCGCGAGGGCGACGTGCTCAAGCTGGAGTCGGTCGCCGACGCCGACGTGGTGACGCTCTACCTGTACCCGACGGTCAACCGTCGATTGGAGCCGATGCTCCGCAAGACGCTCAAGCCGGGGGCCCGGGTGGTGTCGCACGACTTCCGGATCGGCGACTGGGCCCCCGACCGGATGGAGCGGGTCCGCGACGACCGCGGGCACGATCATGTGTTGTACCTGTGGACCGTGAAGAAGGAGAAGTGAGTGGTGAGTGGTGAAGAGGTGCTTGACCACTCACCACTCACCACTCACCACTCACCACTCACCACTTACCACCCCATGCACGACGCCATCATCATCGGCGGCGGCCACAACGGCCTGACCGCCGCCGCCTACCTCGCCCGGGCCGGCCGGTCGGTCCTCGTCCTGGAGCGCCGCCCCGTCCTCGGCGGGGCGTGCGTCACCGAGGAGGTCTTCCCCGGCTGCAAGGTCTCGTCGGCCGCGTACGTCAACAGCCTGCTCCGCCCGCAGGTCATCCGCGAGCTGGACCTGCCCCGCCACGGCTTCGAGATGCTGCCCCGCAGCCCGTCGTCGTTCACACCGTTCCCCGACGGGCGGTCGCTGCTGATGGGGCCAGACGCCAAGCTCACTTACGAGGAGGTGAGCAAGTTCTCGCCCCGCGACGCGGAGGCGCTGCCGAAGTACGAGGCGATGCTGCTGCGGGTGGCCGAGTTCATCGAGCCGCTCTTGGACGAGACGCCGCCGAATCCGTTTTCCAATCGGCCCGGCGAGCTGTGGCGGCTCGCGAAGATCGGCTGGCGGTTCCGCAAGCTCGGCACCGACGCGGCCGCCGCGGTCGAAGTCCTCACCGGGGCCGCCCGGCCGATCCTCGACCGCTGGTTCGAGTCGGAGCAGCTCAAGGTCACGCTGGCGACGGACGCCATCATCGGGGCGTTCGCCGCCCCGTCGATGCCGGGGACGGCGTACGTGCTGTTCCATCACGTCATGGGCGAGTGCAACGGCGTCCGCGGCGTGTGGGGCTACGTCCGCGGCGGCATGGGCGGCATCTCCAACGCGCTGGCGGCGTCGGCGAAAGCCCACGGCGCCGAGATTCGCACCAGCGCCCCGGTGGCGAAACTCTTGATCCGCGACGGGCAGGTCGGCGGCGTCGTGCTGGAAGACGGGACGGAATTGCCGGCCCGCGTCGTCGCCTCCAACGCCGACGCCAACGTGACGTTCCTGAAGCTCGCCGACCCGAAGGAACTGCCGCCGGCGTTCGTCAGCCAGATCAAGGCGATCGACTACTCCAGCGCGTCGCTGAAGATCAACGTGCTGCTCAGCGAACTGCCCGACTTCACCTGCCGCCCCGGCGCCCCCGGCCCGCAGCACCGCGGCACCATCCACGTCTGCCCCGACTTCGACACCCTCGAACACGCCTACGACGACGCCAAGTACGGCGAGCCGTCGCGGACCCCTGTCCTAGAGTGCACCATCCCGACCGTCGTGGACGACACCCTCGCCCCGCCGGGCCGGCACCTGATGTCGATGTTCATCCAGTACGCCCCGTACAAACTGCGGCACGGCACCTGGGACGAACGGCGGGACCAGTTCGCCGACCGCTGCTTCGAGCTGCTCGACCAGTACGCCCCGAACTTCCGCCGCTCCGTCATCGCCCGCCAGGTGCTCGCCCCGCCGGACATCGAGCGGGTGTACGGCCTGACCGGCGGCAACATCTTCCAGGGAGCGATGCACCTGGACCGGCTGTTCTTCCTGCGGCCGGCCGTCGGCTGGGCCGACTACCGCACCCCGGTCCGCGGGTTGTACCTGTGCGGGTCGGCGGCCCACCCCGGCGGCGGGGTGATCGGCGCCGCCGGGCGGAACGCGGCCCGGGAAATCCTCCGCGACCTGCGGCGGGTGCGGTGGTAATGGTTAGCCGCGACGCGGAGTCTTCGGAGCGGAGCGCGCCTTGACCCGCTCCGCTCCGCGTCGCGGCTAACCGAATTGCGGCACGCGGTTCGCTGGACCATTGTCCCATGCGAACCCGCGCCGCCACCCTGTTGGCCGTCGCCCTCGCCCTCGGCTGCCGCCATCCGCCGCCGCCGCAACCCCCGCCGCCGCCGAAGGTCACCGTCGCCCACCCCGTCCGCCGCGACGTCGCCGACCGCCGCGAATACACCGGCCACATCGAGGCGGTCGAGAGCGTGGACGTCCGCGCCCGCGTCCGCGGGTTCCTCGAAAAAGTGAATTTCCAGGAAGGCACCGAGGTCAAGGCCGGCGACCTGCTCTACGAGATCGAGCCGCAGGAATACCAGGCCGCCGTGCAGCAGGCCGAGGCCGACGTGCAGCGGCTCCAGGCCCAGCTGGCCCAGGCCGAGTCCGAGCTGCACCGCGTCAACCAGCTCCGCGGCACCGGGGCGGTGACGCCGGAGGAAGTCGTCGCCCGCACGTCCGCCCGGGACATCGCCCGCGCCCAGGTGCAGCAGGCCCAGGCGGCGCTGGCCACCGCCCGGCTCCAGCTGAGTTACACGAAGGTCACGTCCCCGATCACCGGCCGGATCGGCCGGACGCTGGTCACCGTCGGCAACCTGGTCGGCACCCCCGACCCGACGCTGCTCACCACCGTCGTCCGCGTGGACCCGGAGTACGTCTACTTCGAGGCCCCGGAGGCGGACTACCTCGACTACCAGCGGCTGATGCGGGTGCAGAACCTGCCGCCGGCGACGGAGCAATCGACGCCGGTGTTCGTCGGCCTGGCCACGGACCGCGGCTTCCCCCACCAAGGCACCCTCAACTTCCGCGACAACCGGGCCGACCCGGGCACCGGCACCATCCTGCTCCGCGGGTCGCTGCCCAACCCGCAGCGGGTGCTGGTCCCGGGCCTGTACGCGCGGGTGCGGGTGCCGTTCGGCAACCCGCAGCCGCGGCTGCTGGTGCCCGCGGAGGCCGTCGGCGCCGACCAGCGGGGCCGGTACGTCCTGGTCGTCAAGGCGGACGACACGGTCGAGTACCGGCCGGTGACGGTCGGCCTCACGACCGACGACCACCTGGCGGTGATCGAGAAGGGCGTGACGGCCGACGACTGGGTGGTGGTCAACGGGGTGCAGAAGGCGCGGCCCGGGGCACCCGTCGAACCGATCAAATCCCAAGATCCAAATCCCAAATCCCAGTAATCGCCCCGGGTTTGGTTGGGATTTGGGATTTGGATCTTGGGATTTGCCATGATCTCCCGCTTCTTCATCGACCGGCCGATCCTCGCCAACGTCATCGCCTTTGTCACGGTGATCTTCGGCGCCGTCGCCCTGTGGCGGCTGCCGGTCGAGCAGTACCCGCAGATCACCCCGCCGACCGTCCAGGTCAGCACCACCTACCCCGGGGCCAACGCCCGGGTCGTCTCCGACACCGTCGCCGCCCCGATCGAGCAGGTCGTCAACGGCGTCGAGAACATGCTCTACATGTCGTCCACGTCCTCCGTGGACGGCAGCTACGCCCTGACCATCACGTTCGACATCGGCACCGACCTGGACATCGCCCAGGTCCAGGTGCAGAACCGCGTCGCCACCGCCCAGCCGCTGTTGCCCGAGGAGGTGCAGCGGCTCGGCGTGACGATCCGGAAGCAGTCCACCCAGATCATCCTCGCCGCCACCCTCACCTCGCCGCACCAGACGTACGACAGCCTGTTCATGGCCAACTACGCCACGCTGCGGATCGTGGACGACCTGAGCCGGGTGCCCGGCGTCGGCGACGTCCGCGTGATCGGCAGCGGGGCGTACGCCATGCGGGTCTGGATCGACCCGGACAAGCTCACCGCCCGCAACCTGACCACCCAGGACGTCGTCGCCGCCCTGGCGGAGCAGAACGTGCAGGTGGCGGCCGGGCAGGTCGGCGAGCCGCCCGCCCCGCCGGGGCAGCCGCTCCAGTTGACCGTCACCACCCTCGGCCGGCTGGAGGACCCGCGCCAGTTCGAGAACGTCGTCGTCAAGACCGGCCCGCAGGGCCGCGGCGTCGTCTACCTGAAGGACGTGGCCCGGGTCGAACTCGGCGGCCAGACGTACGACACGTTCGCCTCCCAGACCGGGCGGGAGGTGGCCAACATCCTCGTCTACCAGCTGCCCGGGGCCAACGCCCTGGCCGTGTCCGCCGCCGTCCGGGCCGAGCTGGAGCGGCTCAAGCAGAAGTTCCCGCCCGACCTGGACTACGCCGTCCCGTTCGACACCACCATCTTCGTCAGCGCCGCCGTCCACGACGTCTACCGCACCCTGATCGAGGCCGGCGCGCTCGTGCTGCTCGTCATCCTCGTCTTCCTGCAGGACTGGCGGGCGGTGCTGGTCCCGGCCACGACCGTGCCGGTGACGATCGTCGGGGCGTTCGCGTTCATGTACCTGCTCGGGTTCACCGTCAACCTGCTGACGCTGTTCGGCCTGATCCTGGCGATCGGCATCGTCGTGGACGACGCCATCGTCATCGTCGAGAACGCCGCCCACCACATCGACCGCGGCGAGTCGCCCCGGGAGGGGACGATCAAGGCCATGAACGAGGTGACCGGCCCGGTCATCGCCATCACGTTCGTGCTCATGGCCGTGTTCGTGCCGGCGTCGTTCCTGGGCGGCATCACCGGGCAACTCTACCGCCAGTTCGCCCTGACGATCGCCGCCACCGCCCTCATCAGCGCGGTCAACGCCCTGACGCTGAAGCCGGCCCAGTCGGCCCGCTGGCTCCGCCCCGCCCCGCCGCGGCGGAACGTCCTGGCCCGGGCCTTCAACGCCGCCTACGGCCGGGTCGAGCATGCCTACGCCTGGGCCGTCGGCCACCTGGTCCGCGTCCCGGTGGTGACGCTCATCGTCTTCGCCGCCCTGCTCGGGCTGACCGGGTGGTGGTACCTGTCCCGGCCGACCGGGTTCCTGCCGACGGAGGACCAGGGGTACGCGATCGTCAACGTGCAGCTGCCGGACGGGGCGTCGCTGGAGCGGACGCAGGCGACCGTCGCCCAGATCAACGGCCTCTTGGCCGACACGCCGGGGGTGGAGAACTGGTTCGTCCTGGGCGGGTTTTCGCTCTTAGACGGGGCGAACGTGCCGAACGCGGCCACGGTGTTCGTCATCTTCAAGCCGTGGGACGAGCGGACCGACCCCGGCCAGAGCCAGGAGGCGATCCTCGGCCGGTTGCAGCGGGAGTTTTACGGCGTCCAGGAAGCGCTGGTGTTCGCGTTCGTGCCGCCGGCCATCCGCGGGCTGGGGACGACCGGCGGGTTCCAGATGCAGGTCGAGGACCGGGAGGGCGAGGGGTTGCAGGCGCTCCAGCAGCGGGCGCAGGAGATCATCGCCGCGGCGCAGCGGCACCCCGAGGTCGGACAGGCGACGACGACGTACCGGGCGGCCGTGCCGCAGCTGTTCGTGGACATCGACCGGGTGAAGGTCAAGCAACAGGGGCTGAGCCTGGGGGCGGTGTTCGGCACCCTCCAGGCGACGCTCGGGTCGACGTTCGTCAACGAGTTCAACAAGTTCGGCCGGTCGTGGCAGGTGCGGGTGCAGGCCCAGGGGCGGTTCCGCAACCGGGCCGACGACATCCGCCGGCTGCAGGTCCGCAACGCCGCCGGGCAGATGGTCCCGCTCGGGTCGGTGGCCCGGGTGGAGGAGACGCTGGGGCCGCAGATCATCAACCGCTACAACCTGTACCCGACGGCCGCCATCACCGGCTCGGCCGCGGCGGGGGCCAGCTCCGGCGAGGCGCTGACGGCGATGGAGCGGGCCGCGGCCGACGTGCTGCCGGAGACGATGGGGTTCGACTGGACCGGCATCTCGTACCAGGAGCGGCGGGTGGCCGGGCAGGAGTGGGGCGTGTTCGGGCTGGCGGTCCTGCTGGTGTACCTGGTGCTGGCGGGGCAGTACGAGAGTTGGCTGTTGCCGCTGGCGGTGATCCTGGTGGTGCCGCTCGGCCTGCTCGGGGCGACGGCCGCGCTGGCCGTGGCGGGGATCGAGAACAACGTGTACGTGCAGATCGGGGTGGTGCTGATCATCGCCCTGGCGTCGAAGAACGCGATCCTGATCGTGGAGTTCGCGCGGGAGCTGCGGCTGCATGGGCGGGACCGGCGGGAGGCGGCGGTGGAGGCGAGCCGGCTGCGATTCCGGCCGATCCTGATGACGAGTTTCGCGTTCATCCTCGGAGTGGTGCCGCTGGTGTGGGCCACCGGGGCGGGGGCGGCGAGCCGGCGGTCGCTGGGCACGGCCGTGTTCGGCGGGATGATCGCCTCGACGGTGCTGGCGGTGTTCGTGGTGCCGGTGTTCTACGTGGTGGTGGAGTGGGTGATCGAGAAGCGGTACGGCCCACCGCAGCAGCTGCCCCCTGACGCGCGGGAGCCGACGCCGGCACCGGAGGGCAAGGCGGCGGAGAAGGAGCGGGCGGCGGACCGGGAGCCGACGGCGGACGAGCGGACGGCGAACCCGATGCCGGAGGCGCGGGGGTAGCCTCGGCCGTTCGGCCTCACGGCTTTGGCCGCACCTCGAACAGGCCGCGGGACCGAAGGAAGCAAACGTCGAACTCCATGAAGAAGTTAACCTGTCCCAGGATGACGGGCACCTCGTCCGTCCGGGCCCAGGCAAAGGCCAAGCGGACCGGCTGATAGCCTCCGACCACGGCGGACAGCACGATGACGCGCGCCTCGATCGAGGCCAGGTTGCCGGACAGCGCGACCGATCGCGTTTGTTGCCCCCAGTCAAATCCCAACTGCTCGCCGAGGGCGTACGGCAGGACGTTGATCGCCGCCCCGCTATCCAGCAAGCCGGACGTCGCCACGGCCTCGGACCCGATCAGGGTCAGCGGCAGCAGCGGGGCGAGGCTGGCATTTCCGAGAGACGGGTCGCGGGGGACGTAAGGGAATTGCTGGGTCGGGGCCGTCATGGCTGACCTTTCTCGTCCTCGAGTGCTTGTAGAAGCTCGGCCGCGGCCGTGAACGCCCGGTCCGGCGACCAGACGGGGTAAGACCGGCCCGGTTCGATCAGGGTTTCTTCTTCACCCTTGAGTTCTTGAGCCAGGATTTGAATGAGCCGGAGCTTGTCGAGCCGGGACAGCGTCTGGATTTCTGGCAACACCTCGGTCAAGGACATGGCCGGCACCTCCGCGGACTCAGCTCCCTACCGTCTATTTTAGAGAGTCGCGATGCATCTTCCGCAGCCGTGTCCACCGACGCCGCACCTCCTCCTCGCCCTCGGCAAGTGCGGCCGCCCACTCGAGCGGGCGGCCCCAGGCTAGGAGGGTGTTGAATTGCCGCCACCGCACGTCCAGGTCGGTGGAGCGCAACTCCTCCAGTTCGTGGGCGTTGACGCGCCGCCAGCGGTTGCGGAAGGCACGGGCCTGCGCTTTTGTCAGCGACGGGGGCATGGAGCCGTCCATACCGGTATTGCTCATCCAACATTTCAGTCAAATGTTCGGATAAAGGCTCCGAGCCTAACTTGCCCATCCTCCTGGATGAATACGTTCAAGGTGTCGTTCGGAACGACCATGCCCCCGATGCTAAGCCCCGGATTGTCGAGGGTGATCACCGTTCCGTCGGTCAGTCGGTAGGACTCACCGCGCTTGATCGGGCCGGAGTGATGCTGGTTCACGCCGCTCGTAGTGCCATCGGCTCGCTTCCATTCCGATACCGCTTGGTAGGTCCATACATGAGTGTTGCCGCCGTCAACCCACAAGTGGGTGTGCGGACCCACCCGGCCGGGCGGCTGGGGGCCACCACAGCCGCCGGTTAGAGCAACGACACACAGAATTAGCCAGGAAACTCGCAGGAAGCTCGCCTTGTCACGCCGCCCGCAGCACGTCCTCGATCAGCTTGCAAATTTCGTCAATCTGCTGCGGCGACTCGAACCCGATCACGAACGCGTCCACGCACCCCAGCCCCAACACGAACTTCAGCGACTCCCGCTGCTGCTCCGCCGTCTTGAACCGCCCCTCCCCCAGAATCTTCATCCCCAGGATGCCCTTGCCCTTGTCGTGCATCTGCTTCAAGAGCGGCGCCACCACCTCCGGGGCCGCGTCCATCACCGCCTTCACCCCGACCGGGTTGATCCGCGCCAGGTCGATGTCGATCCAGTCCGTCACGGCCGCGGATTGCAGCGGCGCCAAGCCGTGGCACGACACCCCGACCGCCTTCACCCACCCCTTCGCCTTGGCGTTGTCGAGCACGTCCATCACCGGCCGCATGTCCGTCGGCCAGCTCTGCCGCGTCATGCAGTGCATCAGCAGCGAGTCGATGTGGTCGGTGCCCAGCTCCTCGCGGAACCGCTCCAGGTCCGCCTTGGCGACCTCGGCGTTCAGCGCCCGCGTCTTCGTCTGGATGAACAGCTCCTCCCGCGGCATCTTCAGCGCCTTGATGGCGTCGCGGACGAAGATGTGCGAGCCGTACTGGTCGGCCGTGTCGATGTAGCGGATGCCGCGGTCGAAGGCGTGGCCGAGCAGCTTGTTGAACTTCTCCTGGCCGAGCTTGACCTGGTTGCTCGACCGCTGGACGCCGTGCGAGCCGGTGCCGATGCCGAGCAGCGACGACTTGACGCCGGACTTGCCGAGCGTCACCTCGCTGCCGGGGCCGGTCAGGCCGCCGGCCGCGGCGGCCGGGCGGGGGGTGGCGGCGACGGCGGCGGCGGCCCCGAGGGCGACCGCGGACTGGCCGAGGAACTGGCGGCGGTTAACAGCGGTCATCGGCGGGCCTCCGGAACGGGGTGTGGCGACCGGTGCGAATTGTACCGCGCCGTCGGCCGGGTGGGTACGATGAACCCGGCCGATTGATGAGGGAGACCAATGTCCGCCGCCGACCGGGCCGCGTTCCT
>DASXAN010000054.1:0-9488 GCA_036406755.1 Gemmataceae bacterium | reverse complement strand
AGGCCGGCACCCCAGAGGTGATGAAGTCGGTCAACAACATCTGGAAGCTGTCGCTCAACGGCGACCCGCCGCAGCAGGTGACGCACCACACCAGCGGGTCGCTGTTCTGGCCGTCGATCTCCGCCGACGGGCGGACGATCGTCTACGAGGAGAACTTCGGCCTGTGCAAGCTGGACGTCAGCAACGGCCACGGCCAGCCGGTCCACGTCAAGATCGACATCACGACCGACCCCCGGGAAAACAACCTCGAAACCAAGACCGTCAGCAGCGAGGCCGACGCCTACCACCTGTCGCCTTCGGGCAGGCGGGCGGTGATCACGGTCGAGGGCGACCTGTTCACCATCGCCACCGACCGCGGCGACTCCCGCCGGGTGACGCGGACGGCCGGGGTGCGGGAGACGTCCCCGCAGTGGTCGTCGGACGGCAAGTGGATCGCCTTCGTCGGCGACCAGACCGGCCGCGAGGAGGTCTGGCTGACCGACGAGAAAGGCGAGCACCTGAAGAAAGTGTCCGACGCCGACTGCGAGAAGGGCACGCCCGTCTGGTCGCCGGACTCCAAGGCACTCTTGTACCCGGCCGGGGACAAGAAGCTGTACAAGTACACGCTCGACGGCGAGAAGACGGACGTGCTCACGAGCGGCGAGGTGGTCGAGTTCGGCGGCATGGGCGTCAGCCGGCCGCAATGGTCGCCGGACGGCAAGTGGGTGTCGTACACCAAGGCCGATACGACGCTGCTGCCGCACGTCTACCTGCTGCCGGCGGCCGGCGGCAAGGAGCGGCGGCTGACCGGCGCCGACAGCTACAGCGACGAGAACGCCCTGTGGACGGCCGACGGCAAGCACATCGTCTACACCTCCGGCCGGGACGTGGGCAACATCGGCTCGGCCAACCGCAACAACACGGCCCAGATTTACGCCGTCTCGCTGGTGCCCGAGGAACGGCCGCAGTCGGAGCGGGGCACCGACACCGAGGCGGAGGCGGCCGCGGCGCCGGATCGGTCGGGCGGCGGCCGCGGCCCACGCGGCCCGCGGTCCGACGGCGAAGGAAGGAATGACGAAACCCCGGCCCGCCCGGCCGGCAAAGTCGAGGTGAAGATCGACTTCGACCACCTGGACCGCCGCACCAAGCAGATCACCCGCACCGCGGACACCGTCACCGGTCTGGTCGTCTCCCCGGACAGCCGGTCGGTGGCATTCATTACCACCGGGGTCGAGGGCGGCCGGCCGGTCAACTCGATCTGGTCGGCGTCGCTGGACGGCGAGCGGACGACCCGGCTGACGCAGTCGGGCACGCCGACGGACGACGACGGCGGCCCGCCCAACCCGTTCCGGTTCGGCTTCGGCGGCTACTCCGGGTTGCAGTACGCCAAAGACGGGCGGACCCTCTACTTCCGCCAGGGCCGCGGCATCTACGCCCTGTCGGTCGGCGGCGGCGCCCCGACCGGCGGCGAGTCGGCGGCGCCGACGACCGGCCGGTTCGGCCGCCGCGGCGGCGGTGCGCCGCCGAGCAGTTCCGGAAGCTCCGGCGACGGCACGGCCAGTTCCGGGTCGGCCCGGCGGATTAACTTCACGGTGAAGGTCGAGATCGACCACGCCGCCCGCCGGCACCAAGTGTTCGGCGAGGCGTGGCGGGTGATGAAGAACCGGTTCTACGACCCGGCCATGCACGGCGTGAACTGGGACGAGATGAAGGGCCGGTACGAATCGCTCCTGCCCTACGTCGGCGAGCAGGAAGACCTGTACGACGTGGTCAACATGATGATCGGCGAGATGAACGCCTCGCACACCGGCATCAGCGGCGGGGGCGGCCGGGGCCGCGGCCGCGACCGCGGCGACGACACCAGCGAGACCACCCGCTTCCCCGGGGTCGAGCTGGAGCCGGCCGACGGGTTCTGGAAGGTGACCCACGTCTACCGCCACGGCCCGGCGGACAAGGATTACGTGAAGATCAAGGTCGGCGACTACGTGCTGGCCATCGACGGCCGGGACGTGACGGCCAACGACGACCTCTGGAAGCCGCTGACGGCCGCCGGCCCGCGGATCGAGCTGACGGTCAACTCCAAGCCGGCCAAGGACGGGGCCTGGACGACCAAGGTGACGCCGGTCAGCTCGACGCAGTTCTCGAACTTGCAGTACCAGAAGTGGGTGGACGACCGGCGGGCGGTGGTGGACAAGCTGTCCGGCGGGCAGGTCGGCTACCTGCACATCCAGCAGATGAATGAGCGGTCGCTGCGGCAGTTCGAGAAGGACTTCTCCGCCGACGGGCGGAAGAAGGCGCTGATCATCGACCAGCGGTTCAACCCGGGCGGCAACATCGACCAGGAGCTGCTCGAAATCCTCCAGCAGAAACAGTACCAGTACACCCGGCAGCGGAACTCGATCCAGGTGCCGCGGCCGCTGCGGGGGTTCTTCGGGCCGATGGCGGTGCTGGAGAACGAGCGCTCGACCTCGGACGCGGAGGTGTTCCCGGACGGGTTCCGGACGCTGAAGCTGGGCAAGGTCGTGGGCATGACGACGTACGGGGCGGTGATCGGCACCGGGGCGTACTCGCTCATGGACGGCTCGACGATCCGCACGCCGGGGTCCGGGCTGTGGAACGTGAACGGGACGAACCTGGAGAACTACGGCGTGCCGCCGGACGTGTACGTGGACAACACGCCGGACGACTTCCTCAAGGGCCGGGACGCCCAACTGGAGAAGGCGGTCGAGGTGCTCAAGGAGGAGATCAAGAACGGCAAGAACCACGACCGCCGGTGATTCGCGTTAGCCGCTTGCGGCTAGGCAGGCTGCTGAGCCGCAAGCGGCCCTCGGAGATGCCCATGTCCCGCCTGGCGCCGTTCAACCTACACGCCTGGGTCAACGAGCACCGTCACCTGCTCAAGCCGCCGGTCGGCAACCGGCCGATCTGGAGCGACGGCCAGTTCCTGGTGATGGTCGTCGGCGGGCCGAACGCCCGCACCGACTACCACGTCAACCCCGGCGAGGAGCTGTTCTTCCAGATCGAAGGCGACATCGTCCTCAAAATCATCGAAGACGGCCAGCCGCGGGACGTGCCGCTCAAGCAGGGCGACATCTTCCTGCTGCCGGCCGGGGTGCCGCACTCGCCGCAGCGGCCGGCGAACACGGTCGGGCTGGTGGTGGAACACCCGAAGTGCTCGACCACGGAGCACCACCTGCGGTGGTACTGCCGCCAGTGCGGGGCGGTGGTGCATGATTTCACGTTCCGCCCGGCTGACCTGGGGGCGCAGATCAAGGCGATGCTCGCCGAGTTCAACGGCAACGAGGCGCTGCGGACATGCGAGGCGTGCGGTGACGTGTTCGCGGTGTGAAGAAGAATGAACCACAGATGCACACAGATGAACACAGATCGGAAAAACTAATTCTTCCGATCTGTGTTCATCTGTGTGCATCTGTGGTTCATTCTGCATTTTGATTTCGATGAAGATCGACCTGCACACTCACATCCTGCCGCGGGACTGGCCCGACCTGCGCGACCGCTACGGCTACGGCGGGTTCGTGCGACTGGAACACCACGGCCCCGGCTGCGCCCGCATGATGATCGACGGCCGGTCGTTCCGCGAGATCGAGGCCAACTGCTGGGACCCGGCCTGCCGCCTGGAGGACTGCGCCCGGTTCGGCGTGGACGTGCAGGTGCTGTCCACCGTCCCGGTCATGTTCAGCTACTGGGCCAAGCCGCGGGACACGCTCGACCTCGCCCGCCTGCTCAACGACCACATCGCCGGCGTGGTCCGGGCCCACCCGCGGCGGTTCGCCGGGCTGGGCACGCTGCCGCTGCAAGACCCGGACCTGGCCGTGTCCGAGCTGGAGCGGTGCGTCCGCGACCTGGGCCTGAGCGGGGTGGAGATCGGCACGCACGTCAACGGCAGGAACCTCGACCACCCCGACCTGTTCCCGGTGCTGGCCGCGGCTGAGCGGCTCGGGGCGGCCGTGTTCGTCCACCCGTGGGACATGCTCGCCCGGGAGCGGATGGAGAAGTACTGGCTGCGGTGGCTGGTCGGCATGCCGGCCGAGACGTGCCTGGCGATCTGCTCGGTCATCTTCGGCGGCGTCCTGGAGCGGTTGCCGCGGCTGCGGATCGCGTTCGCCCACGGCGGCGGGTCGTTCCCCGGCACGGTCGGCCGGATCGACCACGGCTTCCGTTGCCGGCCGGACCTGTGTGCCGTCGACACGAAGCTCGGCCCGCGGGAGGCTCTGGGGCAGTTCTACGTCGATTCGCTCGTCCACGACGCCGAAGCGCTGCGGGCGCTGGTGCGGCTGGTCGGCCCGGAGCGGGTCGCCCTGGGCAGCGACTACCCGTTCCCGCTCGGCGAGGCGGAGCCGGGCCGGCTGATCGACTCGTTGACCGACTTGCCGGCCGACGCCCGGGGGCGAATGCTGGCGGGGACGGCGCTGGAGTTTTTGGGCAAGCGGCGGGAGGAGTTCGGCCCATGACCCCACACCCGCCCGACGAAGATTACGCCCGCCGCCTCGACGCCGCCGACCCGCTCGCCCCCTTCCGGGACCAGTTCCTCATCCCGCCCGGCCCCGACGGCAAGCCCTGCGTCTACCTCTGCGGTCACTCACTCGGCCTGCAACCGCGGGCCGCCCGCGACTTCGTGATGCAGGAGATGGAGGACTGGGCCGCCCTCGGCGTCGAGGGACACTTCCGCGGCCGGTCGCCGTGGTACTCCTACCACGAGACGGTCCGCGACGCCGGCGCCCGCCTGGTCGGGGCCGAGCCGGGCGAAGTCGTGTTCATGAACTCGCTGACGGTCAACCTGCACCTGATGCTGGCGACGTTCTACCGGCCGACGCCGGCCCGGTTCCGCATCCTGACCGACGAGCCCGCCTTCCCGTCCGACCTGTATGCCCTCCAGACGCACATCCGCCACCGCGGCTACGACACCGCCGACGCCCTGCTTGCCGTTTCGCATCCGGAGCAAATTGATGACGCGCTCACCCGACATGGCGACACGATCGCGGTCGTGCTGCTCAACGCTGTCAACTTCCTGACCGGCCAGTATTTCGACATCCCGCACGTGGTGGCCGCCGCCCACCGGCACGGCTGCGTCGCCGGGCTGGACCTGGCCCACGCGGCCGGGAATGTCCCGCTGCGGCTGCACGACTGGGGCGCCGACTTCGCCGTCTGGTGCAGCTACAAGTACCTCAACGGCAGCCCCGGGGCGGTGGCCGGATGCTTCGTCCACGAGCGGCACGGCGCCAACCCCGACCTGTCGCGGCTGGCCGGCTGGTGGGGCAACGACCCGGCGACGCGGTTCCGCATGCACCTGGAGCCGCGGTTCGTGCCCAAGGCCGGGGCCGACGGCTGGCAGGTGAGCAATCCGCCGATCCTGGCCCTGGCCCCGGTGCGGGCGTCGCTGGCCCTGTTCGACGCGGCGACCATGCCGGCGCTGCGGGCGAAGTCCGAGCGGCTGACCGGCTACCTGGAGTCGCTCTTGGACCGGCTGCCGCCGGGCCGGTTCGAGGTGGTGACGCCGCGGGACCCGGCCCGCCGCGGGTGCATGTTGTCGCTGGTCGTCCACGACCGGCCGCGGGAGCGTGTCGAGGAGCTGGAGGCCCGCGGCGTCGTCTGCGACTTCCGCGAGCCGAACGTGGTGCGGGTGGCCCCGGTGCCGTTGTACAATACGTTCCACGACGTCTGGGCATTTGCGAGTTCTCTCGCCTGACCGTAGTCTGTAGCATTCGCTTTCGCGGGAGGTCTTGGGCCGCGCTCTTGTCCGAAGACCGCGAACCATCGGGTCATCGCGCCAGTCTTTCTTGAGCCGGGTTGCAGTACCTGCCCATCCGTCGTATGGTGGCGAAGCAAACAAGTAACCGAGAGCATTGGAAATGATCTACATCTTTGTCGACACCAACATCTGGGTCAGGGTCATTTCCCAAGGGCGGCCCGGTTGTGAGCTCGTGCACTTTGTTGCGCTCCGGAATCTGGTCGAACAGGGCAAGGCCATTTTGATCCTTCCCGAAATCGTTGAGCTGGAACTTGAGAAGTGCTGGCGAGCTTTCACAGACGATCTGACAAAGGGCATTGGCCAGATGGAGAAGCAGATCGGTGAGGTTCTCAAACAGAAGTCGTGGTCCGAGATTGAGGACGTGAAAGGGTCAATCGCAGCGTTCTTGCAAGGGACACGAGAACAAAAGAGGGGTGCCGCTCAGAGACACTTCGATGGGATTCAGGAGTTCTTCCAATCCAAACAGATAGTTAGAGTCCCCCTAACTCCGGACCTACTTTTTCGCAGCCGCAAGCGCCTAATCGCTGGGCGCATGCCTGAAGCGGAAAACAAGGCGTCGAACGACGCGTGCATTATCGAATCGCTAACTGAGTTCTTCAGGGGACGGTCCGAAGCAGATGCACAGCTTTACTTTTGTACGGACAATCAGACTGACTTCGGTCTGGAGACGTCCGAAGGCCTCGTCTTGCATCCGCTGGTGAAAGACGGTCTTCCTCCCACAAAATACACGACGACGCTGAGGGAATTGGTGGCGTTTTACCGGAGCAACCAGCCCGTGGCAGAGCCGCCAAATGCGGAGATTCAAGAGGCACTGGAAAGGCGGCTTATCGAATCGGGTCCGCCACTTGAGTACACCGAGTGCGCCGAGGACGGGTGTGACCGCCCCCTGTGGGCTATAGGCCCCTTCTGCCACGGCCATTTTCGGGAACATCTCTCGGCATTGCCGGCAGATGACCGCAAAAGGTTTGTGGAAACCCTAAACCGTGTGCTAAAGACGCTTACATATCGAGAGCGCGAGGTCTTTCGATTGCGCACGGGCTTTGGAGACGGTTACGTTTACACGCAAGAGGAATGCGGAAGGATTTTCAAACGCAGCACGTCTACAATTCGGCGCGTTGAGCAGAGAGCATTTCGAAAGCTCCGGCATCCTTTGCGCGCAAAGGAGTTCGACGAGTTCTTTTAGGCACAGGCAGTTTGCGGACGCCAATGGTCGACAGGCTCCCCGTCACGATCGTCGGCGCCGGCCTGGCCGGGACGCTCCTGGCCTGCGCCCTCGGCCGGGCCGGCCGGCGGGTCGATCTGTACGAGAAGCGGCCCGACCCCCGCGCCCACGGCCCGGACGCCGGCCGGTCCATCAACCTCGCGCTCTCCGTCCGCGGCCTGCACGCGCTCCGCGAGATCGGGCTGGCCGAGGAGGTGGTCAAGGCGAGCATCCTCATGCGCGGCCGAATGATCCACGGCCGGGACGCCTCGCTCGCCTTCCAGCCCTACGGCAAGGACGACACCGAAGCCCTACACTCCGTCTCCCGGGCCGGGCTCAACCGGACGCTCGTCGAGGCGGCCGCCCGCTACCCGTCCGTACGGATGCACTTCGCCCACCGCTGCACCGGCCTGGACCTAATGACCGGCGAGCTAGAGTTCCTGGCGGACGGCGAGGATGTCCGCGTCACCGGCGAGTTCATCCTCGGCACCGACGGGGCGTACTCCGCCGTGCGGGCCGCGATGCATCGGCAGGAGCGGTTCGACTACTCCCAGGACTACCTCACCCACGGCTACAAGGAACTGACCATCCCGCCGAAGCCGGAGGGCGGGTTCCGCATGGAGCCGCACTCCCTGCACATCTGGCCGCGGGGCAGCTTCATGATGATCGCCCTGCCGAACGCCGACGGGTCGTTCACCTGCACTCTGTTCGCCCCGTTCGATGGGCCGAGCGGCTTCGCAGCCCTGACGACCGAGGCCGCCGTCGTCGCCTACTTCCGCGACCAGTTCCCCGATGCGGTGCCCCTCATCCCCGACCTCGGCCCGGCGTTCCTGGCCAACCCGACCGGGTCGCTGGTGACGGTCCGCTGTCGGCCGTGGCACGTCGGCGGCCGGGTCGCCCTCGTCGGCGACGCCTGCCACGCCGTCGTGCCGTTCCTGGGGCAAGGCATGAACGCGGCGTTCGAGGACTGCACGGTGCTAGTGCAGTGCCTGGACCGGCACGCCGACCGCGAACGCGCCTTGGCCGAGTACGAGCGGCTGCGGAAGGAGCACACCGACGCACTCGCGGATCTGTGCATCGACAATTTCATCGAAATGCGGGATAAGGTGTCGTCGCCGCTGTTCCGGCTGAGGAAGAAGTTGGCCGTGCTGCTGCACGCCCTGTTCCCCCGCTGGTACCTGCCGCTGTATACGATGATCGAGTTCACCCGCATCCCGTACGCCGACGCCCGCCGGCGGGCGCGGCGGCAGGATTGGGTGGTCCGCGGCGTTGCCGGGGGAGTGGTGGTTGCCGTGATCGGATTTCTTTGGTGGTTGCTCCGGTGAGGGCGGCATAGCCGCAAGCGGGCCCATGAGTCTCACGTACGCCGACTACCTGCACCTCGACGACCTGCTCAAGCTGCAGGTGCCCCGGTCTGACCCGCCCGAGCACGACGAGATGATCTTCATCGTCGTCCACCAGGCGTACGAACTCTGGTTCAAGCTCCAGCTGCACGAACTGGAAAAGATCAAACAGAACGTCCGCGCCGGCCACACCTACGGGGCGATCGCCACGTTCAAGCGGGTCCGCACCGTCATGAAGGTGATGGTCGAGCAGATCGACATCATCGAGACGCTCACGCCGATGTCGTTCAACAGCTTCCGCGACCGGCTGGAAACGGCCAGCGGGTTCCAGTCGTACCAGTTCCGCGAGTTCGAGTTCGCCCTCGGCTACAAGCGGGCCGACCTGCTGCGGTTCTTCCCGCCCGGCTCGCCGGGTCACGCCGCCCTCCTCCGCCGGCTGCACGAGCCGAGCGTCGTTGATGCCTTCTACGATTTCCTCGAACAGCACGGCGTCACCATCCCGAAGGAACTGCGGGACCGCGACGTAACGCTGCCCACGGCCCCGAACGAGGTGGTCGAAGAGGGCATCCTGCGGCTCTACAAGTCGCAGCCGGACATGGAGATCCTGTTCGAGCTGATGACCGACTTCGACGAGGGGTTCCAGGAGTGGCGGTACCGACACATCAAGCTGGTCGAGCGGAGCATCGGCAGCAAGCGGGGCACCGGCGGGTCGCTCGGCGTCGAGTTTCTCAAGAAATCACTGTTCCACCCCGTCTTCCCGGACCTGTGGGCCATCCGGCACAAGCTATGATCTACGACATCACGCCCCCGGTCACGCCGCGGCTGGGCGTCTGGCCGGGCGACACGCCGCCGTCCCGCGAGGTGCTCTGCGACATCGCCCGTGGGGACAACATCACCCTGTCCACGCTGCGGGCGACGGTCCACCTCGGGGCCCACGCCGACGCGCCGAGCCACTACGGCCGCGACGCACCGGCGATCGAAGACCGTAGCCTGGACTACTACCTCGGCCCGTGCCAGGTGGTGCGGATCGAAGCGAGACGCGAAACTCGCGTGACGCTGCCGGACCTGGAAGTCCGGGCGGAGCGGGTGCTGCTCGCCACCGGCACGTTCCCCGACCCGGAGGACTTCAACACCGACTTCGCCGCCTACGACCCGGCCTTCATCGGCCTGTTGCACGAGCGGGGCGTCCGGCTGA
>DASXAN010000053.1:0-5188 GCA_036406755.1 Gemmataceae bacterium | reverse complement strand
GGCCTGGACCGCGCTGACCAGCTGCGGGGCGTCCGGCTCGACGTCCGACTTGAACCGGCCGACGACCTCGCCCGACCGGGAGATCAGGAACTTCTCGAAGTTCCAGCGGATGTCGCCGGCGAACTTCGGGTCCGTCTCCTTCGAGGTCAGGAACTGGTACAGCGGGCAGATGCCCGGCCCCTTGACGACGGCCTTGCTCATCATCGGGAAGGTGACGTTGTACCTGGTCGTGCAGAACTGCTTGATCTCGGCATCGGTGCCCGGCTCCTGGCGGCCGAACTCGTTGGCCGGCACGCCGATCACCACCAGCCCGTCCTTCCCATGCGTCTCGTAGAGCTTCTCGAGCCCCTTGTACTGCGGCGTGTACCCGCACTTGCTGGCGACGTTGACGATCAGAACCACCTTGCCTTGATGCTGCGACAGCTCGACCGGCTTACCGGTGATGTCCTTCATGGTGAAGTTCAGTGCTGCGGGCACGGCCTTGTCTCCTTTGTCCGCGGCCGGCGACGGCGGCAACGAGCCGATCACGAATCCTGCCGCCGCGGCGGCGGCGAGCCACTTGGTCATGTCACCACTCCTCACGCTCGGTTCGGATGTCACGTTCACAACGACTTCAGATACGCGATCAGGTCGGCCAGCTCCCCCTTGGTCAGCGGCCCGCGGCTGTTGAGCAAATCGGGGCTATGCGGGCCGGTCAGGATAGCCTCCAGCGACTTGGCCCGGCCGTCGTGCAGGAACGCCGGGCGGTCGTAGACGCCGATCAGCGACGGCGGGTTGTATCCCTTGTAAACGTCGCCCGCCTCGCCGGTGCCGACCTCGTGGACCTTGCCGTCGGTGTAGTACGGGCCGGAGTGGCAGCGGCCGCAGCCGGCGCGGCGGTCGTTAAACACCGCCTCACCGCGCTTGGCCGCTTCGGTCAGTCCGCCGTCGGCCGTGCGGTACGGGTTGGGCGGCGGCGTCAGCGTGCCGAGGAAGGCGATGACGGCGTGCACGTCCGCCTCCGCCGGCGGCGGCCCTAGCATCGAATCCACCAGCGACTTCCGCACCGACTGGCCCAGGTCCTTCTGCCAGCCGTGCCACGTCCACGGTCCGGTGTGAGTCACGTTCCGCAGGCTCAGGACGGCCTTGTAGTTGCCGAACCGGCCGTCATTGAGGGTGTCCATCGTCACCGCGTTGGTGTGGCCGTCGTAGTGGCAACTGTGGCAGCTGTACCACTGGTCGAGCGACCGCTGGCCGTCGTAGAAGATCGCCTCGCCCTTGCGAGCCAGCGACGGCTCGGCCGGGCCGCCCAGGTCGATCGTCCGCACCACAGCCCGCTTCGCCGGGTCCACGACTTGGACCGCGTTGAGCAGGTAGTTGGCGACGTAGACGAGCTTCCCGTCCGGGCCGACGCGGACGGCCATCGGCCGGCCGCCGAGCGGGATGCGCGCGTAGCGGTCGGGGTCGGCGAGTAGCTTCGGGTCGATGTGGTCGCCGGGCCCGCCGTAATCCTGCAGCGGCAACCCCGGCAGACGGAAGACCAATAGCTCATGCGTCCCAGACGCCGCGCAGTATACCCACTGGCCGTCCGGGCTGAGGGCCAAGCCATACGGGTCGCTGACGGCCTGGCCCTGCTTGTCCAGCGCGATCGCCTCCCGCCGGGCCGGGGCGTCGAGCCGCACCCGGGCGATGCGGCTGGCGACCACCCAGCCCTGGCGGATGTTGCCCGCCGTGATCGGCCGGTGGCGGTAGGTGATCCAGGGGAAGTAGACGTATTTGCCGTCGGCCGAGGTCTGCATCTGGCCCAGGTTCAGGCCGACGAAGTCCTCCAGACACAGCCGCTTCAGGCCGACCGTGTCCACGACGGCCACGCCGCCGTCGCCACTGACGCCGACCGCCAGCCGCTTGCCGTCCGGGGTTAGGGCCAGCGACCGCGGCCAGCGGCCGACCTCGATGCGCGCGACTTCCTTGAGCGCATCCAGGTCCACAACGGCGACGGCCCCGGCGGATGCGAGAGCGACGTAGGCGCGCTTCCCGTCCGGGGCAACAGCCACGCCGTGCGGCTCGAACCCGAGCCGGACGGCCCCGGCCCGTGTCAGGTGCTCATTGTGGCGGTCGAAGACGACCAACTCGCCGCCGAAGCTGGTGGTCGCCAGGACGCGGCCGCCATCGGGCGTCACTGCCACCGCCGCCGGCCGGCGGCCGCACGGCACCTCGGCGGCGACCGCGCCGGTGTCGAGGCGGACTAGCGACACGGTGTCGGCGGTCTGGTTGGCCGTGAGGAGGAACTGGCCGTCCGGCGTGAATGCGAGATCGACCGGTGACCGGTCGGGGCTCGGCGGGTCCGGCGCGGGCGCCGCCGGTACGGGCGGTAAGTGGCCCCGGACAATCTGGACGGTGATCGCAAGGGCGGCAAATGCCAGCCAGCCGCAGCGCCGCAGCCCGCGATGGTCGATCACGCGCACGCCGTCGCCTCCGACGAGACAGGTCCCCGGGGCCGATTATACAGGTCGGCGCGCGAAAACGCCCCGGGCCGTTCGCCCGGGGCGTCCGAGTCGTGCGGAAAGACCTAGTCGGTCGCATGCAGCTTCTGACCGCCGCCGACGAATACGCCGCCGAGAAAGTCGGGGGAATACGCCATGAACTCGCTGTTCAGCGTCGGCACGAAGCTCTGCAGGTCGCCGATGACCTGGCCGCTCCAGATGCGGACGTGCGACTGGCCGCCGAAGCCGGCCCCGGTGATGATGTCGTCCGTCGCCTGCCCCGGCCGGAACCGGGATCCGACATGGACGCCAAAGGGCACGTTCGGGGCGTAGGCCAGGAACGACGCCGCCTGGTTGTAGAAGAACTCCGGCAGGCCGTTGGGCAGGTTGGGGGCGTCGAGCAGGCGGAACACCCGCACCTCCGGCAGCCCGCCCGGGCCGCGGCCGGCGATGATGTCGGCGTACCGGAAGTTGCTCGAGTCCCGGTTGTCCGTGGTGAACCCGGTGGCGACGTTGACCCCGCCGCGGAAGCTCTCCTCGAACGCGTAGAAGCTGGCCAGCGTCAGGGCGTGGCTGGCGGCGAACGTCGGCTCGTAGTCGAACACCTTGACGTGCGGCCCGCCGCCGGGGCCGGCCCCGGTGACGATCTCGGCGGTGCCGATGCCGCCGGGGGTGCCGCCGTTGTCCCCGCCCATGTCGTCGGCGGCCACGGAGACGCCGAAGGGGACGTCGGCGGCGTAGGCGAAGAAGCTCATCAGCTCGCTGCCGTCCGCGCCGCTGATCGCCTTGACGTGCGGCCCGCCGCCCGGGCCGGCGCCGGTGATGATGTCGGCGTGGTGGTCGCCGTTGACGTCGCCGCCGGCCACGAACACGCCCCCCTGGAAGGCCGCGTCATAGGCGAAGAACGAGAAGAGCTCCACGGGCTGGCCGGTCAGGAGGGCGGCCCCGTCGAACACCTTGACGTGGGGGCCGCCGCCCGGCCCGGCCCCGACGATGACGTCCGTGACGCCGTCGCCGTTGACGTCCCCGGTGGCCACGTGCACCCCGCCGGTGAACCGCGGGTCGAAGGCCATGAACTGGGCGACGACGGTATTGGTCGCGTCCCGAACGACCACCTGCGGAGGGGTGCCGGCCCCGGCGCCGGTGGCGTACAGCTGCGTCGCCGGCACGTCCCGGGCTTCCAGCGTTTCAAGCCCCAGGCGGGGCCGCCTGGCCGTGGGGGCGGACCGATGGAGGAATGTGAACGCCCGCATGATAGCACCTCAAGATGATGGACAGATCGGGCGGGCGATGGCGGCGCGGCCGCAGGACCGGGGGTGGCGAGTTGCGGCGGCGGTGACGTTTGGCGGAAACAGCCCTAGCGGTGGGGTAGCCTATGTAACGGCCCAGCCTGGGTTGCCCGAGGCAAGCACATTCCATGCCATGAGCGCGTCGAGCGTCGCGGCCGGGGGGTGGCGGTCGCTGCGGCGTCCTTGATGGTACTCCCACAGGACGGGGTTCGCAAAAGAATAATGGCCCGGCCGGGCCGTTCGGGTCGGAACGCGGGTCCGGCCGGACTCGGCCGCCGGTCGTGTCCTGATTTGAAGAAGTTAGCCGGCCGGCCGGTTCCGACGCTTCAGGACGAGCCCGGCGATGACCACGACGGCCATCGTGAGCAGTCCGCCGACGACCGCGATGATGACTGCCGCCGACGTGCCAGCGGCCGGGTCAGGAATTGAAACGTCGTATTCCGCCCCGAGAATCAGCCAGGTCGCCATCGTGTCCCCCGTCAAACGACCACGCCCCGGCGGCAGTCCGCCGGGGCTTCATCGTATCAGACCCCCGTTATGTCGATCAGACGCACGCCGGTTGACCGCCCCGAACGCCCGCGGCCGGGGTTGCCCCCGGCCCGCCGATCGGGTAAACGGCGGGGCCCGCGGCCCGGCCCCGGCCGTGCCGAAAGGAGCGCGCCATGTCCTCCCGATTGCTTCTGCCCCTCGCCGCCCTGGCCGTCATGGCCGCGACGGCCGGCCCCGCCGTCGCCCAGCACGCCGTCCGCAAGACGCTCAACGAGGCGGCCGACGTCCTGACGGCGATGGAGTCCATCCCGGCCAGGTGCATCCCGCAGGCCGTCCTGGCCAACGCCCAGGGGGTGGCCATCATCCCGCGGGTGGTCAAGGCCGGGTTCGTCGTCGGCGGCCGGGCGGGGCACGGGCTCGTCTACAGCCGGCTGCCGGACGGGTCGTGGGCCGGGCCGGCGTTCGTCTACATCGGCGGGGCCAGCGTCGGGCTGCAGGCCGGCGTCGAGGGGACGGACCTGGTGCTGGTGTTCAAGACCCGGCGGAGCCTGGAGCGCATCCTCCGCGGCAAGGACAAGCTGACCCTCGGGGCGGACGCCTCGGTCGCCGCCGGCCCGGTCGGGCGGGAGGCGCAGGCCGGGACGGACGCCGCGCTGCGGGCGGAGGTCTACTCCTACTCGCGGAGTCGGGGGCTGTTCGCCGGCGTGTCGTTCGAGGGGGCGGTGCTCGGGTACGACGCCGAGCTGAACCGCCAGTTCGAGCGGTCCGGGCCGGAGGTGAAGGCCGGTGCGGCCCGGCTGGCGATGAAGATCATCGCCGCCAGCGGCCAGCAGCCGCCCCCGCCGCCGGGCCCGGCCATGCCGCCCGCCCCGCCGCCGGTGGTCGTCCCCCCGCCGCCGCCGCGGCCGTGAGGGCACGGTCAAGACAGATCAAAGAAGGGGGGACGTT
>DASXAN010000052.1:0-3612 GCA_036406755.1 Gemmataceae bacterium | reverse complement strand
TCGCGGCTCGGCAGGAGCCTCGCCCTCCCGGCCCGCCGGCAGTCAGTCCTTCCCCCCCGCCGGCTTGGCGGCCGGCGCGTCCGACCGCGCCCGGGCCAGCCGCGCCTTCGCGTCGGCGACCCGGGCGTCGGCCTGATCCAGGTCGCCGTGCGGCGCCCGGCCGACCTCGACCAGGGCCGCGACGAATTGCCGCTCGTCCTCCCGCCGGGCCACCAGGTCTTGCAACAGCGGCACCACCGCCGCCTTGTCGCCCTCCGCCTCCGCCAGCCGCACGCGGGCCTCGATCAGCTCGATCTCGGCCAGTGCCTTGTCCAGCGCGTTAGCGTGGCCGGCCTCGAACCGGAGGCGGACCATGTCCAGCGCCCGGCCCTTCGCCGCCACCAGGTCGCGAAGCGCTGGCACGGCGGCCCCGCCGGCCGGCGGCCGTTGGCGGCGGAGCTTGATGTGGCTGATGGCCTTGCCGGGCACGGACTCGAACTTGCCCGGCCGCTCCTCGGCGTGGTCCGGGTCAACGGCGATGCAAAGCTCCAGCTCGTCGCCGTCGAGCCGGTAAATGCCCAGCAGGGCGCGGGGCGCCGGCCGGCCGAGCGGCGTCTTGGCGTTCGGGCCCAGCACCGTCAGGTCGATGGTCTTGGGCGATTTCGTCGGGTCGAGGTGGAACACGCCGTCGAGGCGGAAGTCCTTCAGCAGCCCGCCGAGCACCTCCTTCGCCGCGGGGGTCGGGTTTGTCGTCCAGGTCACCGTGTCGCCGGCAAACGTCACGGCCGGGCCGACCGCCTTCCACACCACCTCCGGGATCGGCAGCCCTTGGTTGTCGGCGGCCACGCCCGTCCACGTGCCCTGGATCAACTCCTGATCCGACCTGGCGGCGGCCGGGGCGGCGGCCGGCGGCTGCTCCTGGATCTCGATCTTGCGGAAACGGACGGCCGTGGCGCCCCCAAACAACTTCTGCAAGGCGATGTGGCCGCGGCGATACGTCTGGGCCGGGTCGGTGTAGTCCGCCGTCGGCCGGCCGTTCACCAGCACCCGGATGTGATTGCCCCGGGCCATGACTTCGAGGACGAACCACTCGCCCGGCTGGTGCGGGTTCAGCGGCCCAGTTTTGAGGACGGACTCGCCCGCCGTCTTTCCCCGGGCCCAGCACAACGACCCCGTGTGGACGGGCCAGCCGGGCCGCAGGTTGATCTGCGCCTCGTACCCGCTGGTGTAGGTGACCGTATTGTTCTTCCCCGCGCGGATTTCCGGGGCCGAACGGAAGATGACCCCGGCGTCGGACGCCGCATCCACCTTGGCCTCCACGCGGAGGTGGAAATCCTCATGGCCGCCCTTCTCGGTGAAGAGGTAGGTCGGCCCCTTGTCGGCGACGAGCGCCCCGTCCTCGACCGTCCACACGCCGGGGTCGCCTGGGAGCGTCTTCCACCCGGTCAGGTCCTTGCCGTTGAAGAGCTGGACCCAGCCGGCGGCCTGCGGGGACCGCTCCGTCATCGTGAACCCCTCGAACCGGGCCGTGAAGTCCTCGTCCGTCGAGTTGACCGCCGCCACCCCCACCCGCACCCGGGCGGCCAGGGGCAGGTTCGCCACGGTCGCCAGGTCCGTCCACGTCTGCCCGTCCGGACCGGCCGCAAGTTGCAAGCGGTCGCCGGCCCGCCGAATCCGCAGGTGGGTCGGTTGATCACCGATCGACCCGGTCACGTCCGGCCCCGCCGCGGCGCCGCCGACGTAACACTCGGGGTGGATGAACACGTTGGACGTCGGCATCCACGACCGGAACAGCCGGAGGAAATTCTCCCCGTCCTGCCAGACGACCAGCCCGGCCCCGACATACGGTTGGCTCGGGCTGGTCGTCACCGGCGCCTGCGGCCGGCGGTACGGCAGGACCGTCACGTGGGCCTCGAAGTCGCCCTCGACGTCCCGCAGGACGCGGGGGGCGTTCAGGTTGTAGCCCGGCGCCGGGTTGAGGTTGTGGGTCCGGGTGCCCGGGACGGCGATCGTCAGCAGGCCGTTCTGGTCGGTCACGCGGCAGTCGCCGAGCGGGTCCACGACTTGGCCCCAGGCCACGGCCCGCCGTGGCCCGGGGATGTCCACGTCCTTGACCCCGCCGGCGGCGAGCGTGAACGTCTCGTCGTGGATCACGACGCCGTCCTTGACCGCGCGGAGGTGGTGCCCGCCGGGGCGGACGGCGATCTTGGCCGAGTCGGTCCGCGGCGGGGCCGACGGCCGAGGGTCCGGGACTTCCGCGTGGTTCAGGATGAACGTCTGGTCGTCGAGTGTGACGACCAGGTCCGGTTCGGCCGTGCGGACGGTGACGAACCCGCTCGACCGATTGCGAGCGAGCACGGTCCGGTGCAGGGCGAACGGCCCCCACGCGGCCAGGCCCAGGCCCACGCCGGCGAGGGCCAGGCAAATCAGGGCCGCGACCGCCCACGCCCGCCGCCGGGACCGCCGCGCCGCCGGCCGGCCGCCCGGGATGCGGGAGAAGTCCCGCACCGCCCCGTGCGCCGCCCACTGCGACTCGGCGTCGGCCAGCAGGTCGGCCACCTCGCGGGCCGTCTGGAACCGCCCGGCCGGGTCCTTGGCGTGCAGCGTCTCCACCACCCGGCACAGCCAGTCCGGCACCTCCGGGATCGTCTCCCGCATCGGCCGCGGGTCGTCCTCGCACACCCGCTTCAAGACGGCCATCGTCCCGCTGGCCCGGAACGGCGGGTGGCCGGTCAGCATCGTGTACAGCACGCTACCGAGGCTGAAGAGGTCCGCCCGGTGGTCGAGCGTCTCGCCGCGGGCTTGCTCCGGGGCCATGTACATCGGCGTGCCAGCCACGATGCCGCTCTGCGAGATGCTGGCGTCGTCGGCCGCCCGGGCCAGGCCGAAGTCGGTCAGCTTCACCCGGTGCGGCGGGCCGCCCTCGATCAGCACGTTGGCCGGCTTAATGTCCCGGTGGATCAGCCCCTGGGCGTGGGCGGCCGCCAGCCCCTCCGCGATCTGCCGGCCGACCCGCAGCACCTCCGCCACGTCCAGCGGGCCGGTGCGGTCCAGCCGCTGTTGCAGCGTCTCGCCGGGGATGAACTCCATCACCAGGTACGGCAGCGGCTGCTCCTCGACGGCGTAGACCTGCACGACGTTCTCGTGCCGGACCTGGGCCGAGGAGCGGGCCTCGCGGAGGAACCGCTTACGGGCCGGGGACGTGGCCGCCATGCCCGGGGCCAGCACCTTGACCGCCACCACCCGCTGCAACACCTCGTCGAACGCCCGGAAGACGATGCCGAACCCGCCCCGGCCGAGGACTTCGAGCACCTCGTAGTGGCCGATCCGGCCGAGGGAATCGGGACGCCTGGGCGGGGCCAGGAAGGCCAGCGCCTCGTCGGGCGAAGAGTCCTTGTCGCCACCGGCGGTCCGTGTGGCCCCCACGCCAGGGCCCGGGGCACCCGTCAATGCCTGGGTGGTGCCGTGGTCCGGGTCGGGCACCACGGCCGCGGGGGTGCCGAGGAAACTGCCCTCCGGGTCATGGGAGCAGAGCAACGCCTCGACCCGCGCCCGGAGCCCGGCGTCGCCTGCGCAGGCATCGTCCAGGTACGCCGCGCGGGTGGCCTCGTCCGACAAATCGGCGGCTTCGAG
>DASXAN010000051.1:0-6275 GCA_036406755.1 Gemmataceae bacterium | reverse complement strand
TGATCCACAGATTACGCAGATGACACAGATTAGCAGCCAGAAGAGAGCCGCCCGGCTTCTGTCTTTTGGTTTCTAATCTGTGTCATCGGCGTAATCTGTGGATCAACTCTTCTCCCCGCTCACCCCCGGTTGGCCGCCCGGTAGGCCCGCGGTGTCACCCCCATCACCCGGCGGAACTGGCGGGCGAAGTAGTTGCTGTCCTGGAACCCGACGTCGAACGCCACCTCCGTGATCGGGTCGGCGACCGCCCGCAGCCGGTCGGCCGCCCGGTTCACCCGGATCTGGATCAGGTAAGCGATCGGCGACTGGCCGGTGGCCGCCAGGAACGTCCGCAGGAACGACCGCTTGGACATGTGCGCCATGCCGGCCAGATCGTCCAAATTGACCTCGTCGGCGTAGTGCGTCTCCAGGTGGGTGATGGCCGACGCGATCCGCAACAGCGCCTGCGAGTCCGGGTGGCGGGACTGGCCGTAGGCCCGGGCGACGTACCCGACCAGCTGCATGAACACGGCGGTCGCCATGAACCCGAACCCGGCCGTCCGGGCGGCCAGCTCGGCGTCGAGCTGGTCGATCAGCCCCAACCCGTGGCCGACCTCGGCCGGGGTCAGGTGCAGCCGGCTGTTGAACTGGTGCCGCTTCCGCCACTGCGGCTCCAGGGTGAACAGGGCGTGGTAGCCGGGCAGCGACAGCAGGTCGCCGAGGTCCCACTTCAGCCGGTCCGGCTGGTAGAGCACGTTGATCAGGGACAGGTCGTCCAGGTCGCGGTACTCGTGCGCCTCCCGCCCCTTGACGACGAACACGTCCCCGGCCGAGAGCGGCCACGCCTCCCCCTCGATGCGGTGCAGCCCCCGGCCGCCGGTGACCACCACCAGCTCGGAGAAGTCGGCGTGGCCGTGCAGGCCGAACGGCTCCTGCGGCTCCCGCCGGGCCACCGCCAGCGGGAACCCGTCCGGGTGGAACCAGTCTTTGGCGCGGAGGGTGCGGACCACGGCGGGCCTCCGGGGCGGGCGGACGGGGTTGGCGTCATCGTGCTACTTTTTGGCACTCCCGTTAAGGTAACCGCCCGGCCGCCCGTGGCACAATACTACCCGATCGATCCCGTCCTGGCCGGCCGCCGGGCGCGGCCGCCTCGACTCGTCGGCAAACAATTCATCGGAGTCGGCCATGCGCGGTCAATCTCTCCACGTCCGTCGGGCCTTCACGCTCATCGAGCTGTTGGTCGTCATCGCCATCATCGCCATCCTCATCGGGCTGCTGCTGCCGGCCGTGCAGAAGGTCCGGGAGGCCGCCGCCCGCACCAAGTGCTCCAACAACCTCAAGCAGCTCGCCCTGGCCATGCACAACCACCACGACACCCGCGGGGTCATGCCGTGGGGCCGGTCGAAGGGGGCCCTCGACTCCCCGTCCTGGGCCGTCCTCATCCTGCCGTACATCGAGCAGCAGAACATCTACAACCGGTTCACCGACCCGAACATCAACGGCACCTCGTTCCCGATGCTCACCCGGGGGGCCAACCCGGTCGTCGTCACCCACAACCTGATCCGCACCCAGTGGTGGCAAAGCGGCATCATGCAGATACCGGTGCCGACGTTCCAGTGCCCGTCCCGCGACCCCCGGGTGGTCCACGAGCAGGACGGGAATAGCCAGACCGAGGGGATCGCGTCGGATTACGGCGTGAACTACGGGGGCGGGACCTCCAACAACGCCAGCGACACCATCAACTACACCGACGGCGGGGCGTTCTATTTCTCGTGCGGCCCGTGCGGCAGCGGGCTGAAGATCCTCGACCTGACGGACGGGTCGAGCAACACCTTCCTGATCGGGGAGAAGCACGTCAGCACCACCGGGCTGGGGGTGTTCGACGCCACCACCGGGGCGGACCAGGACTTCAACATCTACTCGTCGCAGCCGGGCAAGTGGGCGTACGTGACCGGGCGGAAGGCGGGGGATGCTTACCCCCTCGCCCTGGGTCCGTCGGACCAGTTCAACAACCAGTTCGGCAGCTGGCATTCCGGGGTCGTCGAGTTCGCCTTCGGCGACGGCAGCGTCCGCGGGATCGCCGTCTCCACGCCCGGCAGCACCCTGGCCCTGCTGGCGGCCCGCGCCGACGGCCAGGCCGTCCCGGCGTATTGACCCGTGAGGTGAACCCGTGTTGCGCTTTCCCCCTCCCGGACGGCGCTGGACGGCCGGCGCAGCCCTGCTTGCCGCCGTCGCCGTCGGCCTGGCCGGATGCGCCAGCCGGAAGTACCCGGTCCGCGGCACCGTCACCCTGGACGACGGCACGCCGCTGACCAGGGGGCTGGTCGTGTTCGAGCGGGTGGAGGGCGGCCCGCCGGCCACCGCCCGCGGCAACGTCGGCCCGGACGGGCGGTACGTGCTCAGCACCGAAAAGCCCGAGGACGGCGTCCCCCCCGGCAAGTACCGGGTGCTGGTCAACCCGCTGGACGCGTCCGACGTGCCCGACGAGCTGAGGATTCTGCCGTTCGACATTAAGTACACGAAGTTCGCCACCTCCGGGCTGGAGTGCACCGTCCCGTCCGGGGAGAATGACTTCCCGATCCGGCTGGACAGGCCGAAGAAGCACCGGCAGTGAGTCGGCCGCCGGGGCCCGCGCCGCCCGCCACCGCCGCCGCACCGGTCCCATGCACACGGCTTCCACTTCGTCTTGCGTCCGCGGCCCGATCCTGGCGTGCCTCGCCGCGACGCTGGCAGCGCTCGCCGGCCCGGCCCGGGCCGACGACCCGCCGCACCTGTCCCCCGGGCGGCGTCCGACGCTCTTCCTCGTCGGCGACTCGACGGTGAAGAACCGCACCCGCGGCCAGCAGGGCTGGGGCGAAGTGCTCGCCGCCCACTTCGACCCGGCGAAGGTCCGGGTCGAAAACCGCGCCCTGGGCGGCCGCAGCAGCCGGACGTTCCTGACCGAAGGGCTCTGGGACAAGGTGGCGGCGGAGCTGCGGCCCGGCGACTTCGTCCTGATCCAGTTCGGCCACAACGACGGCGGGCCGCTCGGCCAGGGCCGTGCCCGGGCCTCCCTGAAGGGCGCCGGCGAGGAGACGCAGGAGGTGACGCTCGAAGCGACCGGCAACAAGGAGGTCGTCCACACCTACGGCTGGTATCTGCGGAAGTACGTCGCCGACGCGAAGGCAACGGGCGCGACGCCGATCGTCCTGTCGCCGGTGCCGCGGAACATCTGGAAGGACGGCAAGGTCGTCCGGGCGGCGAACGACTACGGCAAGTGGGCGGCCGAGGCGGCGAAGGCCGGCGGGGCACCCTTCCTCGACCTCAACGACCTGGTCGCCCGGCGGTACGAGCAGGCCGGGCCGGAGGCGGTCAAGGCGCGGTACTTCGGCGAGGACCACACGCACACGACACCGGCCGGGGCCGAGTTGACCGCGGCCGTCCTGGCCGAAGGGCTGCGCGGGCTGACGAATTGTCCGCTCGGCCAGTACCTCCTCGCCGGGCCGAGGAAGTGACGGCGGTTACCGTGACGGGCGTGCGTTTCCCGGCGGCGGCGGGCGCCGGCGGCGCCTGCTCCCGCCCGGCCGAACGGCTCCGGGTGTCGGCCAGCCCGTCCGCGACGGCGGCCACGCCGCACGGGGATTGCTCCCGTCCGGAGATCGGCGGCCGGCGTCGGCGTCGGCCCCGGCACATATAACACCCCCCGGCTCACGCGGACGGCTGCACGAGCCCGGGGTGGGGAAGCGTCGTTGGACGCCGAGCACACCATGACCCACTCCCTGACGATTACCGACGACCGGACTGCGGCGGGCCGGCCGACGACGGCCGCCCCGACCGCCCCCCCCACGCGGGGGGCCGCACGAAACGGTCTTGTGATGACGACCGACGCCAGGATCGAGCGCGGGTACGCCCTCGCCCGGGAGCAGTACGCCGAGGTCGGGGTGGACGCCGACGCCGCCCGGGCGGCCCTGGCCGCCATCCCGGTGTCGCTGCACTGCTGGCAGGGCGACGACGTCCGCGGGTTCGAGGGCAACGGGGCAGCGCTGGGCGGCGGGCTGGCCGTGACCGGCGACTACCCCGGCCGGGCCCGCACCCCCGACGAACTGCGGCAGGATGCGGACGCGGCCCTGGCCCTGATCCCCGGCACCCGCCGGTTCAACCTGCACGCCTCCTACCACGAGGGCGGCCGCGGGGTGGACCGCAACGGCGTCCGGCCGGAGCACTTCGCCCGGTGGGCCGACTGGGCGAAAGACCGCGGCCTGGGGCTCGACTTCAACCCGACCTTCTTCGCCCACCCGCTGGCGGCCGACGGATTCACCCTGGCCCACCCCGACCCCGGCGTCCGCCAGTTCTGGGTCGAGCACGGCATCGCCTGCCGCCGCATCGGGGCGTCCTTCGGCGAGCGCCTCGGGACGGCGTGCGTCACGAACGTCTGGCTCCCGGACGGGTTCAAGGACACCCCCGCGGACCGCAAGGGGCCGCGGGAGCGGCTGGCCCGGTCGCTGGACGAGGTGTTCGCCGCGCCGATCGACCCAGCCCTGAACCGGGACGCGGTCGAGGCGAAGCTGTACGGCATCGGGTCGGAGAGCTACGTCGTCGGGTCGCACGAGTTCTACCTCGGCTACGCGGCCCGGCACGGCAAGGTGCTCTGCCTGGACGCCGGCCACTTCCACCCGACCGAGTCGGTCGCGGACAAGCTGTCGGCGGTGCTCTTGTGGGTGCCGGAGGTGCTGCTGCACGTCAGCCGCGGGGTGCGGTGGGACAGCGACCACGTCGTCACGCTGACCGACGAGCTGGCCGCGATGGCGCAGGAGGTGGTCCGCGGCGGCTACCTCGACCGGGTCCGGTTCGGCACCGACTTCTTCGACGCCAGCATCAACCGGGTGGCGGCGTGGGTGATCGGGGCGCGGGCGGTGCAGAAGGCCCTACTCGCCGCCCTGCTGGAACCGGCCGAGGTGCTCCGCCGGGCCGAGCGGGCCGGGGACTACACGACCCGGCTGGCGGCGCTGGAGGAGCAGAAGACGCTGCCGCTGGGGGCGGTCTGGGACTACCACTGCCTGACCCGCGGCGTACCGCCCGACGGGCGGTGGCTGGACGGCGTGCGGCGGTACGAGGCGGACGTACTGGCAAAGCGCGGGTAACCACCAAGCCCACCCGCGGCGACGGGTGGGCCGTTGAGCCCATGCCCCCCCTCCTCCGACTCACCGACGTGTCGAAATCCTTCGGCGGCGTCCGGGCGCTGCGGGGCGTGTCGTTCGACCTGTGCGCCGGCGAGGTCCATGCCCTCGTCGGCGAGAACGGGGCCGGCAAGTCCACCCTCGTCAAGATCGTCACCGGCGCGCACCGGCCCGACGCCGGGACGGTGGAGATCGCCGGCCGACCCGTTCCCGAGAACGACCCGGTCCGGGCGAAGGCCCTCGGCGTCGCCGCCGTCTACCAGCAGCCGGCCCTGTTCCCCGACTTGTCCGTGGCCGAGAACGTCGCCCTGGCCCTGGAGCCGCCCGGGCGGTGGCGGCGGGTGCGGTGGGCCGACCGCCGCCGCCGGGCCGCCGACCTCCTCGCCCGGGTCGGCGCCGCCATCGACCCGGCCGCGGAGGCCCGCCGGCTGACCATGCCCCAGCAGCAGCTGGTCGAGATCGCCAAGGCGGTCGGGGCCGGCGCCCGCGTCGTCATCCTCGACGAGCCGACCGCGTCGCTGACCGAGCGGGAGGTCGAGAACCTGTTCCGTGTGATCCGCGACCTGACCGCCCGCGGGGCCGGGGTGGTGTACGTCTCGCACCGGCTGGACGAGCTGCCGCGGATCGCCGACCGGGTGACCGCGCTGCGCGACGGCCAGCTGGTCGGCACCCGGCCGGTGGCCGAGGTGTCCCGGGCCGAGCTGATCCGGATGATGGTCGGGCGGGACCTGGAGGCGGTGTTCCCGAAGCGGGCGGTGCCCATCGGCGACGTCGTGCTCGAAACCCGCAACCTCGGCTGCCGCGAATCCGGTGTCAGCGGCGTGTCGCTGACCGTCCGAGCCGGGGAAATCCTCGGGCTCGCCGGGCTGGTCGGGGCCGGGCGGACGGAGCTGGCCCGGGTGCTGTTCGGGCTCACGCCGGCCGACGCCGGCGAAATCCTCGTCCGCGGCCGGCCGGTGCGGGTCGACTCGCCGGCGGCCGCCATCCGCCACGGCATCGCCTACGTCCCGGAGGACCGCCGCCGGCACGGGGTCATCCCCGACCTGTCGGTGGCCGCCAACGCCACCCTCGCCGCCCTCGGCCGGGTGTCGCGGGCCGGGCTGCTCGACGCCGCCCGAGAGACGGAGCTGGCCGACGACT
>DASXAN010000050.1:0-1561 GCA_036406755.1 Gemmataceae bacterium | reverse complement strand
CGCGGGCACAATTCGATCGCCTCGTTTGCGATCGAGCCAGATGGCAAACTGCGGCCCGTCGGCCACCAGGGCGAGGGCGTCAAGACGCCACGGAACTTCAACATCGACCCGACCGGCCGGTGGATGATCGTCGCCAACCAGGACGGCAACAGCCTGGTCGTGTTCAAGATCGACCCGCAGACCGGGGCGCTGTCGCCGACTGGCGTCCGGGCCGAGGTCGGGGCACCGGTGTGCGTGAAGTTCTGGCCGGCGCCGAAGTGAAATGCACGCAGGGTGGATCGAGCCGCGGAGCGGCGAGGCCCACCGATCATTGACTCGGTGGGCCTCGCCGCTCCGCGGCTCGACCCACCCTACCCGGAAGAGGTTGCACCCATGTCCGACCAGTACCTGTTCCCGCACCGCCTGACCCGCCGTGACTTCCTCTGGGCCGCCGCCGGCACCGCGGCCGGACTGGCCGCCGCCGGCACGCTGCCGGCCGCCGATAAGGGTGGCACCACCCGCGTCGGCGAAGGCCGGTGGACTTACACGCTCGACGACGCCTGGGGCACGCTGCCGGCCGGCATGAGGTACGGCTTCGGCTGCGCGATTGTCGTTGACGGTCAGGACAAGATCTACGTCACCAGCCGCTCGACCAACCCGTGCGTGGCCGTCTTCGACCGCGACGGCAAGCTGCTGGAGACGTGGGCGAACGAGTTCACGGAGAAGGTCGATTTCACGACGAAGCAGTACGCCGACACGGCCCACGGCCTCTACTGGAGCCGGGAGCCGGGCGGCGAGTTCTTTTACTGGACGGAGAACAAGAGCACCAACAAGACCGGGCCGAAGTTCGGCTCCCGCGTCTACAAAACCGACCTGAAGGGCAAGGTGCTGTACACCCTCGGGCCGGGAGTGAAGGAGACTTCGACCTCGGCCCCATTCGACTTCGTCAGCCCGACCGACGTGGCCGTCGGCCCGAACGGCGACGTCTACGTCGTGGACGGCTACGGCAGCCAGCTCGTCCACCGCTTCGACAAGAACTTCAAGCTCGTCAAGACGATTGGGGGCCGCAGTCCGAAGGAGGACGACAAGAAGCCGCCGGCCGACCGGACGCACGGCAAGTTCAACACGGTCCACGGCGTCTGGGTCAACACGCTCAAAAAGGAGCCGGAGCTTTACCTCGCCGACCGGGTTAACGACCGCATCGAGGTGTACTCGCTGGACTTGGAGTACAAGCGGACCATCCCGGGCGTTCGGAAGCCGTGCTGCTTCTACCAGCACGCCGGCCACCTGTACGTGCCGGAGTTGGGGGCCCGGGTGTCGATCCTCGACGCCGACGACAAGTACATCGCCCGGCTCGGGGACGGGGCCGACGTGAAGGCCGCGGACATCAAAAAGCATCCGGACAAATTCGCCACGCCACACGCCCTGACGGTGGACTCCCGCGGCGACCTGTACGTGATCGAGTGGCTACCGTTCGGCCGACCGCGGAAGTTCCGGCACACCCCGGCGTGACGTATTTGCGAGCGGGGTTGCGTGAGCGCCCCGTGGACTCCCACAAGTCGCTGACCGTTGGGAGTCCACG
>DASXAN010000049.1:0-4516 GCA_036406755.1 Gemmataceae bacterium | reverse complement strand
CGATCCACCCGGACATGAGCACCATCGGCATCCCCGGCCCGGGGTGGGCGGCCCCGCCGGCCAGGTACAGGCCCGGCACGTCCGGCGATTGGTTGGCCGGCTTGAACGCCCCGAGCCAGCGGCCGTGGCTGGCCAAGCCGTAGATCGCGCCGTCGAGGACGCGGTAGCGGTCGTGGATGTCCTGCGGCGTCAGGTGCGCCTCGAAGCGGATGCGGCGGTCGATGTCCGGCATGCCGCCGGTCGTGGCGAGCTTGCGGAGGATGACGTTGCGATACTCCGGCAGCATTTGCCGCCAGTCGTGGTGCGGCCGCAGGTACGGCGTGTGGACGAGTACGTACAGCGCCTCGCCGCCGGCAGGGGCGACGTCAGCATCGGTGCCGGCCGGTGCCGCGACGTAGCAGGTCGGGTCGGCGGCCGGCTCGCCCCGCCGGTAGATGGCATCGAACTCGGCGTGCGCGTCGGCAGAGAAGACGAAGTTGTGGTGCAGCAGGTGGTCGTACCGGCGGTCGAGGCCGAGGTAAAGGACGACCCCGGAACAGGCCGGCTCGTAGCGACGCCGCCGCAGGAAGCGGCGGGCCGCGCTGGTGCCGCCGAGCAGTTCGCGGTGCGTACGGACCGAATCCGTGTTCGACACGACGGCCCGCAGCGGCACCGATTCGCCGTCGTCCGCTTCAATACCCGCGACCGCGCTGCGGCTGTCGAGCACGATGCGGCGAATGCCGATACCGGTCCGCACGTCGACGCCCAGCTCAGCGGCGAGGCGCGCCAGTGCCGCCGGCACGGCGGCCGTACCGCCGCGGGGGTACCAGACCCCGCCGGCCGTCTGCATGTGAGCGATGCCGCATAGCACCGCCGGCGAGGCGTCCGGCGACGAGCCGACGTACTGCGTGAAGTGGTCGAGCATCTGGGCGACGCGGCGGTCGGCGACAAACCCGCGGACTGTCCTGCCGACGGTCCGCCCCATCCGTAGTGCGAGCACGTCGGCTAGCGTCTTCGCCGAGAACGAGGTCTTCAGGTCGAACACCTCCCGCAGCCCGCCGACGGACCGCCAGAAGAAGAAACGATCGGAGATGCCGTGCAGCCGGCGGGACAGGTCGAGGAACCGCCGGTAGCCGTTCGCCATCCCGGGGGCGACGCGGTCTAGCTCCGCCGCCATCCGGTCGGTGTCCGCGTGGAGGTCGAGGACCGAGCTGTCCGGGTAGAAGCACCGCCACTGCGGGTCGAGGCGGACGAGGTCGAGGTAGTCATCCGTCCGCCGCCCGGCCTCGGCGAAGACGCGGTCGAGCACGGCCGGGACCGTCAGGATCGTCGGCCCCATGTCGAACCGGTAGCCGGCCTCGCTCAGCACCGCCGCCTTGCCGCCCAGCCACGCACTCCGCTCGAACAGGACGACGGAGTGGCCGCGGGCCGCCAGCGTGCAGGCCGCCGCCAGCCCGCCGAGCCCGCCGCCGATCACGCCCACCCGGTCCGTACTCGCCATGGCAACCGTCACCCCACGTACTCCGGCACTTCCAGGGTACTCGGCACGTCGATCCACCGCCGGTCCACGCCGAGGTCGTCGAGCAGCAACCGGGCGCTGATCCGGGCCGACTCGAAGATCACCGGCAGACCGCTGCCCGGGTGCGTGCCGCCACCGACCAGGTAGACGCCGTCCAGGTCCTCGAACCGGTTGTGCGGCCGAAGGTGCAGCATCTGCCGCAAACTGTGCGCCAGGCTGAACGTCGCCCCGCGGTAGACGGCGTGCTCGTGCCGCCAGTCCGCCGGCGTGACCACCTTCTCGAAGCGAATGCGCCGTTCCACGTTCGGCAGGCCGAGCTTGCCGAGCTGCCGCAGGACGACGCCGCGGAACCGGCCCCATTCGCGGCCCCAATCGACGTTCGGGTGCAGGTGCGTCACCGGAGCCAGGACGTAGAGCGTGCTCATCCCCGGCGGGGCCAGCGACGGGTCGGTGACGCAAGCATTCTGCACATACACCGACGGGTCGTCGCTCGGCACATGGTCCGTCTCGATCTCGCGCAGGTTCCGCTGGTAGTCCCGGGCCATGTAGATCGTGTGATGCGCCAGGTCGTCACACCGCCCCTCGACGCCGAGGTACATCATGAACGTCGAGCACGAGAACTTCTTCGCCGCGATCCGCCGGTCCGTCCACCGGCGGCGGAGGCGGTCGGGCACCAGCCGGGTCATCGCCTCGGCGAAGTCGGCGTTGATGACAACGGCGTCGGCGGCATAGGTGTCCCGGTCGGTGCGGACGCCGACGGCCCGGCGGCCGCGGCAGACGACCTCGCGGACCGGCTCGCCGAGGCGGACGTCCACGCCCATCTCGGCGGCGATCTCGGCCATGCGCTCGGTGACGGCGGAGCAGCCGCCGATCGGGTGGAAGACGCCGTGCTCGTACTCCAGAAACGACAGGATCGAGAACAGGCTGGGGCAGTTGAACGGCGACATCCCCAGGTACTTCGACTGGAACGAGAACGCCAGCCGCACCCGCGGGTCGCGGAAGTACCGGCCGAGCTCCCGGTCCAGCGATAGCCACGGCCGCAAGAGCGGCAGCATCTTCAATAGCGTCCGGTTGAACAACACGGACCGCCAGCCGGGGAACGGGTTCTCCAGGCAGTACTGGAAGCGGGCCAACTTTTCGCGGTTGTCGGCCAGGAAGCGGCGGAGGTTGAGGGCGTCGGCCGGCGACAGTTTGGCGACTTCCGCCTCCAGCCGCCGGAGGTCGGGGGTGGCCCGCAGGTCGCCTCCGGCACCGAAGACGAGATGGTACTGCGGGTCGAGCCGGACCATCGGCACGTCGTCGTCCAGGTCGCGGCCGATCGCGGCGAAGACGCGGCGGAGAGCCAGCGGGAACAGGAAGAAGGTTGGGCCGAGGTCGAATCGGAAGCCGTCGGATTCGATGGCGGAGGTCCGCCCGCCGACGCGGTCGCGGCGTTCGAGCACGGTCACGTCCAGGCCGGCCCGGGCGAGCAGCAGCGCCCCCGCCAGCCCGCCCGGCCCCGCCCCGACGATCACGACCCGCTGGGTCATCCGCCGCCCCCCGGCGACAATGGGCTGTCACCATTGAACCCGACGGCCGGCGAGGACGCACGCCCATTTCCGGCCCGCTTGCCCCGCGCGGCGGCCCCGACGACAATGGACCGTCTCAAATCCCGGAGGTCCGCGCATGAGCTGCACGCCGCTGACGGTCGAGGAACTGCGCCGCCGGGCCGCCCGGCTGCCGCGGGCGACGCTGGCCCACCTGCCGACGCCGCTGGAGAAGGCGCCGCGGTTCGCCGGTCGGGTCGGCGACGTCCAAGTGTTCGTCAAGCGGGACGACTGCACCGGCCTGTTGTTCGGCGGCAACAAGGTCCGGCACGCCGAATTCCTGCTGGCCGACGCCGTGCACCAGGGCTGCGACGTGCTCGTGTGGGGGGCGGGCGTGCAGTCGAACAACTGCCGCGTCACCGCCGCCGCTTGTGCCCGGCTCGGGCTGGAGTGCCGCCTGTTCCTGAGCCGCACGACGGGCCCGACTGAATTGCAGGGCAACCTGCTCCTCGATCACCTCGTCGGGGCGAAGGTGCAACTGGTGGACGCGGCAATGGGACCAGAGCTAAACGCGCTGTTGGCCGACGAGGCGGCGAAACTGCGGTCGGCGGGCCGGCGGCCGTACGTCTGGCACCCGCCGCGGACGGTCCCTCTGGCCGCCGTCAGCTACGCCCTGGCGGCGGCGGAATTGGCCGACGACCTACGGCGGGTCGGCGTCGAGCCGGCCGCGGTGTACGTCTCCTCGTCCGGCTCGACCGGGGCCGGGTTGGCCCTGGGGGTGCGGGCGCTGGGTCTGGGCTGGCCGGTGCGGTCGGTCGGCTACATCCGGTGGCCGTGGGAAGTGCCGGCGTTCATGGCCGACGCGGCCAACGGGGCCGCCGAACTCATGGGGCTCCCGCACCGGCTGGGACCGGCGGATATCGACTACACGGCCGACCAGATCGGGGCCGATTACGGCCGGCTCACGGCCGCGGGCCGTGAGGCGCTCCGCCTGATGGCGACGACCGAGGCGATGCTCTTGGACCCGGTGTATACGGCCCGGGCGGCGGCGGAGCTGATCGCCGACGTGCGGTCCGGGCGGGTGCCGGCGGGGGCGGCGGTGGTGTTCGTGCACACCGGCGGGGGCCCATCGGTGTTCGCGGCGGTCGAGGATATGTTCTCCGTTTGAGCCCGCCGCGCTGAGCCCGCAGCGCCAGCAAGGGCCCTTGCTGGCGCTGCGGGCTCAGCGGCGCTGCGCCGCCACCCACTCCAGTTGCCGCGCCAGCCCGTGCAGCAGCCCGACTTCCATCGCCGTCGGCCCGGCCCGGCCGAGCAGGTGCCGCACCGCGTGCATCAGCGCGTCGGCCTTGTCGCCGTAGAGGAAGTGGACCGCCTCCAGCCCGCGGTGCAAATGCTCGAAGGCCCGCTCCTGCTCGGCGAACGGGGCCGGTGGCTCGGCCAGCGGCGGCGCCGCGGCGCGCAGCCACTGCCGCCGCAGCTCGTACAGGCAGAC
>DASXAN010000048.1:0-2621 GCA_036406755.1 Gemmataceae bacterium | reverse complement strand
GGCCGGCCCGCCAGCTTCGCCTCGTACAGGGCCGCCAATTCTCGGAAGAACACGTCCAAGGACCAGCCGTCGGAGATGACGTGGTGCATGACCACGAGGAAGACGTGTTCCTCGGGTGCCAGCCGCAGGAGCGTGACGCGGAGCAGCGGCCCGCGGGCCAGGTCGAACGGCTGCCGTGCCTCCGCCTCGGCGTGCCGCCGTACCTCCTCCTCTCGCTCTCGGGCCGGGACGTTGCTGAGGTCGTTGCGCGTCAGGCCGAGCGACAGGTCTGGTGCGATGACCTGGGCCGGCTGTCCTTGCTGGGAGGGAAAGGTCGCCCTCAGCACTTCGTGGCGGCGGGCGATTTCCTGAACGCTGTGCTCCAGGGCGGCCACGTCCAGCGGGCCGTTCACGCTGACGGCCGCGGGAACGTTGTAAAGGGGACTGTCGGGCCGCCACTGGTCGAGGAACCAGAGTTGCTCCTGGGCGAAGGAGAGCGGCAACTGCCCATCCCGTGGCGCCGGCCGGATCGGTTCGGCGACCGGCGCCGGTCCGGCATCCTGAGCCGTATCGATCCGCGCCGCAAGGTCGGCAACCGTGGACGCCTCGAAGAGGGCACGCACCGGCAGGTCGACGCGAAAGGCGTCTCGCAGGCGGGAGATGACGCGGGTGGCGAGCAGCGAGTGGCCGCCCAGGTCGAAGAAGTTGGCGCGTGTCCCCACCCGCGGCACTCGGAGCACGTCGGCCCAAACCCCGGCAACGATCTCCTCGGTCGGCGTGCGCGGGCCTTCGGCCGCCCCTTGGGCGGTGCCGTTCGGTTCCGGTGCGGGCAGGGCTTTGCGGTCGATCTTGCCGTTCGAAGTCAGGGGCAGCGAGTCGAGCACGACGTACGCCGATGGCACCATGTGCTCCAGCACGCAGTCGCGCAAGTGGCGCTGGAGATCCCGGGGGGAAGGCCGGGCGTCCTTGTCGGCAGTCACGTAGGCCACGAGGCGCTTGTCGCCGGGCGAAATCTCCCGGGCCACGACGACCGCCTCCCGCACGGCCGGGTGTCGACGGAGGGCCGTCTCGATTTCGCCCGGCTCGATCCGGAAGCCGCGAACCTTCAGTTGGTGGTCGGTCCGGCCCAGGAACTCCAACTCGCCGTTCGCCAGCCAGCGGGCCCGGTCACCCGTCTGGTACAGCCTCGCGCCGGGCTCCCGGCTGAACGGGTCGGGCACGAACTTCTGGGCCGTCAGCTCCTCCCGGTGGAGGTATCCCCGGGCCAGCCCGCTCCCGCCGATGTAAAGGTCGCCGGGAATCCCGATGGGCACGGGGTGAAGGTGTCCGTCGAGGACGTAGGCCTGCGTGTTGGCGATCGGCCGGCCGATGGCGGGGGCTATCGCCACGTCCGGCGGCACGAGCGACCAGGTGGAGTAAACGGTCGTTTCCGTCGGGCCATACAAGTTGTACAGCCGTTCGACGGTCCCGGTCTGGTAGACGCGCCGGGCGAGTGGCTGCGGCAGTGCTTCGCCGCCGAGTATGACGGTGCGGCACGAGGGGGGCACCGCACCCATTTCCAGCAGTGCGGCCATGGCCGAAGGCACCGTGCTGATCAGGGTGACGGCCGAGGCCGCCGACAGCCGGGATAGCGCTAGCGGGTCCTCGACGAGGATGACCTGACCGCCGCCGCTGAGCGTGCCGAACAGCTCCAGCACCGAGATGTCGAAGCCGATGGGCGTGCCCGCCAGCACGCCGGACATCTCCCCTCCGGGCAAGAGCCGGCGAAGCCAGGCCACGAAGGCTACCGTACTCCGGTGTTCGACGGCCACGCCTTTGGGCCGCCCGGTCGAGCCGGACGTGTACAGCACGTAGGCCAGGTTGTTGGGCCCGGCGCCGCCGGCCGGGTTGTCGTCGCCCGCACGGGCGATCGCCGGCGCATCGGTGTCGACACAGATCAGTCGGGCTGTAGCCGCGGGCAGCCGGTCGGCGAGATGCTGCTGAGTGACGATCACCCGGACCCGGGCGTCGTCCAACAGGAATGTGAGGCGCTCGGCCGGGGAGGCGGGGTTCAGCGGGACGTAGGCGCCGCCCGCCTTGAGGATGGCCAACAGGGCTGCCACCATTTCCGGCGACCGCTCAAGGTACACGCCGACCAGTTCGTCGGGGCCGACGCCCTGCGCCCGCAGGTGATGCGCCAGCCGGTTGGCACGGCGGTTGAGGTCGCGGTACGTCAGATGATCCTCTCCGAACGCCAGGGCCAGCGCCTCGGGCGTCCGTTCCACCTGGGCCTCGACGAGCTGGTGCAGGCACCGCTGGGGCGGGAGAGGAGACTGCGTATCGTTCCAGTCGAACAGGATGCGGCGGCGTTCGTCCTCCGTGAGGAGTGGCAGGTCGGAGAGGGGCCGGTCGGGATCGGCGAGGGCGGCACCGAGCAAGGTCTGCCAGTGCCCGATCAGGCGGGCCGCCGTTTCTCCGTCGAACAGGTCGGCGTTGTACTCGAGGTAGCCGCCCAACCCGGACGCTCCCTCCCGAAGGCACAGGCTCAGGTCGAACTTCGCCGTCCCGGTATCGATTTCCGAGAACTCCAGCGTCAGCCCGGGGAGTTCGAGGTAAGGGTCGGGTTCATGGTCGAGGGCGAAGAGGACCTGGACGAGGGGCGT
>DASXAN010000047.1:0-3157 GCA_036406755.1 Gemmataceae bacterium | reverse complement strand
GGCAGGGCGTTGTCGACGGCGATGTTGACCGTGTCGCTGTTCTGAACGTTGGTGTAGCCGGTATAGGTGTTGTGATTGCCCAGCGTGATCTGGGTCGAGTTGTTCGTCGCCTTGCTCAGGTTGCCGTCGCCGGTGATCACGCCGTTGAACGTGCCGCTCCCGTTCACGGTCAGCACGGTTGCTGATGACGAACCGAGATTGATCGTGCCCGCCCCGGTCAGGCCGAAGATTGCCGCATTCAGGCCATTGAGGTTGACGGTGCCGTCGACCGACAACGTCCCGGCGTTCGGCAAGGCGTTGGCGACGCCGTAGTTGAACGTCGTGCCGGCGGGCACCGTCGTGCCGCCGCTGTACGTGGTCGCGGTCGTGAACGTGAACGGGCCGGCCCCGACCAGGCTGACCGCCCCGGACCCGGAAATGGCGTTGCCGTAGGTGGCGCCGCCCGGCGCCGGCTTCAAGACGAGCGTGCCGTTGTCGGTGACGTTGCCGGCGATCGCGCCGGTCGTGGTGCCGTCGCCGAGTTGCAGCGTGGCGCCGGCAGCGACTGTGGTCGTGCCGCCGTAGGCGTTCACGCCAGTCAGGATGGTCGTGTTGGCCAGGGCCTGGACGGCCCCGGTGCCGCCGATGACGTTGGCGAACGTGATGCCGTCCGGGCCCGGCTTGAACGCGAGCGTTCCGTTGTTGTTGGGAATGCTGGCCGCGGGCAAGGACCCGGAAAGCGTGCCGTCGCCCACCTGCAACGTCGTCCCGGGGTTGATCGTGATCCCGCCGCCGAAGGTGTTGGCCGGCCCGGTGAGAATGACCGTACTTGTGTCATTGACCTGGACCGACTGACCGCCGGTGATGTTGCCGCTCAAGGTCGTGACCTGACTCCCCAGCGACCGGACGATGCCACCCGCACCGCCGACGTTGACGGGATACGCCCCGCCGCCGAGGCCGGGTTTGAACGCCAGGACGCCGGAATTGTTGGCATTGCCGACCAGCGAACCGTTGGAGGACCCGTCGCCGACTTGCAACGTCGCGCCGGCGCTGACGTTGGTCGTCGACCAGTTGTTGGCCGCGTTCGTGAGCGTGACCGTGTTGCCCAGGACGTTCACGACGCCCGTGCCGTCGGTGTCGGTGACGAAGCCCGAGAGGACGAACGGGGCGTCCAAATTGAACGCCAGTGTCCCGCCGCCGCTGAGGGTGGCGGCCGAACCGGCGGGGGTCAGCGGCAACGACCCCGGCCCCGGCGTCGCCGGCGACGTGCCGCCGATCTGCACCGTCCCGCCCTGGACGAACGTGCCGCCGGTGTAGGTGTTGGCGGTGGGGTTCGTCACGAACAGCGTGCCCGCGTTCTTCTTGAACAGGCTCATGCCGCCGGTCAGGCCGCCCGTCGTGGTGCTGGTAAACGTGTAATCGCCGCCGGCGGTATCCACGGTGACGGCGGCCGGTGACAGGGCGGTCCGCAGGTCGATCGTTTTGGGGCCCGTCGCCGTGCCGTCGAAGGTGACGGTGTCGCCGGGGACGGACGTTTCGGTGTAGACCGTGACCTGGCCGCCGGTGACTTGCTTCCAGTTCGGCGTGCCGCTGGCGGGCGTGAACCCGTCGCCGCCGACGGTCCCGACGTCCCAGAAGGTGGGATTGGTGGGGCTGGCCCCGGTCCACTTGATGGTGTCGATGGCCGTGATGTTCAGCCGCAAACTGGTGGGGGTGGTGACGAGCGTGGCGAGGACGCGCGGCGGCAGCGTGCCCAGCGAAAAACTGCCCAGGTTGGTGATCGGATTGACGGAGGTCAGGAGGTCGAACGTGACCGGGGCGGTGAGGGCCGGCGCGCCGTTAGCGATGTTGATCCGCGCCGTGCCGGCGAGGCTGCCGGCGACGTTCGTCGCGGCGATCGGCGCCGTCGTCGGGTTGCCGCTCAGGCTGAACGAAAGGTTGCTGACGCCGGCCCCCGAGCCGACGTTGAGCGTGCCGAGCGACAACACGTCGCCGGGGTTGACGACCTTGACGCCGAACGTGCCGCCGTCGTTGACGGTCACCGTCTGCGTCGCCGACGCGCCTAACCCGCCCTTGAGCAGGGTCAGAGACCCGCTGCCGACGGTGAGGTTGACCGGGTTGGTGCCGCCGCTACTCAGGACGCCGGTGAACGTGGACGTCCCGCCGGCGAACGTCACCGTGGCGGCCGCCCCGCCGTTGTTCAGAATCGTGGCCGTGCCCGAGCCGATGACGCTCAGGGCCGATACGGTGACGTTCTGCCCGTTGACGTCGAGGGTGGTGTTGTTCGCGCCCGACCCCAGCTGAAGGCCGGTGCCGGCGGGCAGGGCGCCAGAGTTGCCCAAGACGAGCGTCCCGTTCTGGATGGCCGTCTGGCCGGTGTACGTGTTGGCGGCCGCGGGGGTCAACGTCAGCGTCCCCACCCCGGCCTTCACCAGCGACGTGCCTGTCATGTTGCTGGCGATGGCGTCGTTCCCGCCGTTGGTGTCGAACGTTCCTCCGCCCAGCGTGACGGTTCGAGCCGCCCCGAGTGTGACGCCGCCGGCCGACGCGAACTGCAACGTCCCGCCCGGATTCAGGTTGAGGCCGCCCGTGCCCAGCTTGGCGTCGGCGTCGATGTTGAGCGTGCCGGTGCCGCTGATGGTGGTCCCGCCGCTGTACGTGAAGATGTTGTTCGCCGCCGCCCCGCTGAAGGTGGTCGTGCCGCCGGTCAGGGCCAGGGCCACGACGCCGCTGCCGCCGCCGTTGTTGTCCTTGAGCGTGACCGTCGCCGGAGCGATCGCCCCGCCGAACGTGAGAATCCCGCCCGTGATCGTCAGCGTCGACGTCCCCCCGGACGGGCTGTTGTTGAAAATGCTGATGTTGCTGGCGAGGGTCGCGCTCGGGTTGGCCTGGAGCCCGGCCACCGCTTGGTTGAACCCGTTCAGGTCGAGCGAGGTGACGTTGGCGTTGGCGTTGCCGATCCGCAGCGGGGTCGTCACCGGCAGCGCGTTGGTGACGCCGAGGATCAGGGTGCCGTTGTCGATGTGGGTGAAGCCGTTGTAGGTGCTGGTGTTGGTCAAGGTCAGACTGCCGGCCCCGGACTTCGTCAGGTTGCCGATGCCCGACGGGGAGGCGAAGGCGCCGCCGAACGTGTTGGCGCCGGCGGAGTTGACGGTGAACGTCGTGCCCGCGGCGTTCA
>DASXAN010000046.1:0-1556 GCA_036406755.1 Gemmataceae bacterium | reverse complement strand
GCCGGCCGTCGGCCGGCCGGTCGCCGGGTCGCAGGCCCAGACGCCGGTGAAGCTGTCGGCCGCGTACAGCACCGCCCCGTCCGGGGACAGGGCGAACGAGGCCCAGCCCGCCAGCCGGGGCACGGCCAGCTCGGTCGCGGTGCCGGCGGCCAGGTCCCACCGCCGCGGCTGCTGCGGTCCGCTGATCGAGTTCCACGGCCCGGCCCACAGCACGGCGGGGTCCGGGCCGAACCCGACCCAGGTGGACACGATCCCCTCCCGGGCCAGCACCTCCTTCCACGACCCGACCTGCCACACCCGCAGCACCTTGTTCCCGCCGGCCGCCAGCACCTTGCCGTCCGGGCTGAACGCCGCCCCGACCATCGGGCCCGGCAGCCCGTCGAACACCCGCACCGGCGCGCCGGTGTCGGCGTCCCACACCCGCACCGACGCCCCTTCCGACGCCGACGCCAGCCGGTCCCCGGCCGGGGCGTACGCCAGCCCGTGGATTTTGCCGGGGTGCGGCATCGACCGCACCTCCGCCCCCGTCCCCAGGTCGTACACCCGGACCACGTCCGTCCCGGCGACGGCGACCTGCTTGCCGCCGGGCCGGACGGCGACCGACAGGCACTCGGCCCCGTACGGTAGCGTGCGGACCGGCCGGCCCGTGTCGAGGTCCCAGACCGTCGCCACGTTCTGGGTGACGTTGGCCGTGACGAGTTTGGTCCCGTCCGGGGTAAAGGCGGACCGCATCGCCCGCACCGACAGGCCGGTCAGCTTCCGCCGGATCGCGGCCGTGGCCGTGTCGAACACCCACACCTCGGGGCGGTCTCCGCCGAGTGGGACGGCCAACTGCTTGCCGTCGGGGCTCAGCGCGAACCACCCGTCGGTCTTGACGACCTTGAACCGGGGCGGGGGCGGGCCGGCCGGCGGGCGGGCGGCCGCCACCTCGGCCACCGTCGCCCGCACCACGGCCGTCCCGCCGCGGGTGATGGTGAACGCCTTCGTCACCGCCTTCGCCCCGGTCGCCGGGTCGATGAACGTCACCTCGCCGTCCCCGGCCGTCAGCACGAACGACCGGTCCCGCGTCTTGTCGCGGACCGTCGTCTGCCCGTCCTTGACCGTCACCTCGACGTTCGGGTCGTCCACCTCGATCACCAGCTCGCCCTTGCCGCTCGCCACCCGGATGATCGTCGTGCCGTAGAACGCCCCCAGCCAGACCAGGGCGACCACCACGCCGCCGGCGACGACCCACGGCCAGCGGCGGCGCCGCCGCGGGGCGGGGGCGGCGGCGATCCGGGCCAGCTCGTCGGCGACGGCCCGGGCCGTCGGCGGGCGGTCGGCCGGGTCCTTGGACAGCAGCCGGGTGATCAGGGCGGACAGGGCCGGCGGGACGGCGGGGTTGACGGCCCGGGCCGGCGGCGGCGTCTCGACCATGATGGCGGCGACGATCGCCACCGCGTCGGCCCCCGTGAACGGCCGGCGGCCGGTGGCCATCTGGTAGAGCACGCACCCCAGGCTGAACAGGTCCGCGCGGTGGTCCACGGCCAACCCGCGGGCCTGCTCCGGGGCCATGT
>DASXAN010000045.1:0-7245 GCA_036406755.1 Gemmataceae bacterium | reverse complement strand
CAGTATCGCCGCGTCCTGAACCCGGACGGCACGTCGCGGCCGGCCTACGGGACGGTGACGAAGCACTACCCGGACAAGGATTACTGCAGCGACGTGCTCGTCTTCGACACCAAGTCGCAGGCGTTCGGCACCGCCACGCCCTTGCCGCTCAACAACAACCTGCCGATGACCGTGGTGGCCGGCGACCGCGTCCACCTCATCGGCGGCGAAACGGGCGGGGCGGTGATCGACGGCGAGGCGTTCGGGCACCACCCCGACCTGTACCTCGTCGGTACCATTCGGGCGTGCCCGTCGGGGCGGCCGGCGACCGAGCGGCCGTGACCGGCTCAAGCGCCCGGACGCGGTCGTCCGACCCGCTGACCCGCGTGCGAGGGGCGGACCGCCCCGGCCGCTGCTAGAATGGCCGGGGCGGGCGGCGGGCCCGCGCCTTTTTCCACCGGGCCGGTGGCATGGCTCCGATCGCGGACACGCTCGCCGAGGCGCTGCGGCACCACCAGACCGGCGACCTGCCCCGGGCCGAGGCGCTGTACCGCCAGATCCTTCGGGCTGACCCCAGTTACACCGACGCCCTGCACCTGCTCGGTGCCCTGGCCCACCAAGCCGGGCGGTATGACGAGGCCGTTGACCTCATCCGCGCCGCCGTCGCCCGCGACCCGGCCGCGGCCGTGTACCACTTCAACCTCGGCCTGGCGTACCACGCCCTCGGTCGGGCGGCCGACGCCGCGGCTTGTTGGGGCGAGGCCGCCCGCCTCCAGCCCGATCTGGCCGACGCCCACGCCGCCCTCGGCCGCGTGCTCCCCGGCCTGGGCCGGCCGAGCGACGCCGCCCGCCACTGCGCGGAGGTCGTGCGGCTGCGGCCCGGCGACCCCGCGGCTTACACCAACCTGGGCAACGCCCTGGTCCGCGACGGCCGACCCGACGAGGCGATCGACTGCTACCGCCGGGCGCTGGAGCTGGGCCCTGGTTCCGCCGAGGCCCATCACAACCTCGGCAGTACCCTCCGGCGGCTGGGCCGGGCCGACGACGCGATCGACCACTACCGCCGGGCGCTGGCCATCAACCCCGACCTGGCCGAAACGCATGCCCACCTCGGCACGGCCCTGCTGACCCGGGGCGAGCCGGCCGCGGCCGTGGCCCACTTCCGCCGCGTCGCGGAGTTGCGGCCCGATTCCGCCGACGCCCACAACAACCTCGGCGGCGGCCTGGCGGCGGTCGGGGACTGGGCCGGAGCCGCAGCCTGCTTCCGCCGGGCGATCGAACTCAATCCCAACTTCGCCGAGGCCCACAACAACCTCGGTTACGTCCTCAAGGACCTGCGCCGGCCGGACGCGGCGGCGGCCAGCTGCCGGCGGGCGGTGGCCCTCCGCCCGGACCTGGCCAACGCCCACACCAACCTCGGCAACGCCCTGAGCGACCAGGGGTTCCTGGACGAGGCCGTCGCCTGCTTCCGCCGCTCGCTGGCGCTTCGCCCGGATGCCAAGGTCCACGGCAACCTGCTGCTGACCCTGCACTACCGAGCCGGCGCCACCCCGGCCGACCTGGCGGCGGCCCACGCCGAGTTCGACCGGGTGTACGCCGCCCCGCTGCGGGCCGCCTGGCGGCCGCACGCCAACGACCGCGACCCGGACCGCCGGCTGCGGCTCGGGTTCGTCTCCTCCGACTTCCGCCGCCACCCCGTCGGCAACTACGTCATCCGCACCCTGGAAAACCTCGACCGCGGCCAAGCCGAGGTCGTCTGCTACAGCGACTGCCCGTTCCCGGACGACCTGACGGCCCGCTTCCGCGGCGCGGCCACGGACTGGCGGGACACTTGCCGCTGGGCTGACGACCGGCTGGCGGAGCAGGTCCGCGCCGACCGGATCGACGTGCTGTTCGACCTGGGCGGGCACACGGCGACCAACCGGTTGCTCGTCTTCGCCCGCAAGCCGGCCCCGGTCCAGGTGACGTGGGCCGGGTACGAGGGCACGACCGGGCTGGCGGCGATGGACTACTTGATCGCCGACCGGTACATCGTCCCGCCGGGGGCGGAGGTCCACCACCGCGAGCGGGTGCTCCGGCTGCCGGACGGGTACGTCTGCTACGACCCGCCAGAGGATGCCCCGCCGCCCGCCCCGCCCGGCCCCCGATCCCGGCCGGTGACGTTCGGCAGTTTCAACAACCCGGGCAAGGTCACGGCCGAAGTGGTCGCCGCCTGGGCCGAGGTCCTGCGGCAGGCCCCGGATACTCGGCTGGTTTTGAAGTACGGCGGGCTGGACGAGCCGCCCGTGGCCGGCCGCCTGGCCGCACTGTTCGTCGGGCACGGCACCGACCCGGCCCGGGTCGAATTCCGCGGCTGGTCGCCGCACGCCGCCATGCTGGCGGAGTACCGCGACATCGACCTGGCCGTCGACCCGTTCCCGTTCAACGGCGGGGTGACGACGTGCGAGGCACTGTGGATGGGGGTGCCGGTCGTGACGTGGCCGGGGCAGACGTTCGCCTCCCGGCACTCGCTCAGCCACCTGTCGAACGTCGGGCTGACCGAGACGATCGCCGACACGCTCGACGACTACGTGGACCTGGCGGTGGCCCTGGCCTGCGACCCGGCCCGACTGGCCGCCCTGCGGGGCGGGCTGCGGGAGCGGATGGCGGCGTCGCCGCTGTGCGACGGCCGGCGGTTCGCCGACCACTTCCTGCGGGCGATCCGCGGGGTGTGGCGGGATTGGGCGGCCGCGGGCGGGTGACACCGCGGCGGGGTCAGTACTCGGCGCTGCCCGGCGTCCGCGGGAACGGGATGACGTCGCGGATGTTGGCCATGCCGCTCAGGAACAACAGCGTCCGCTCCAGACCCAGGCCGAATCCGGCGTGCGGCACCGTGCCGTACCGCCGCAGGTCCAGGTACCAGCCGTAGTCCTCGGGGTTCAGGCCCGTCTCCCGCATCCGGCTCTCCAGCACGTCCAGCCGCTCCTCCCGCTGGCTGCCGCCGATGATCTCGCCGACGCCGGGCACGAGCACGTCCATCGCCCGCACCGTTTTGCCGTCGTCGTTGACCCGCATGTAGAACGGCTTCAGCGTCCGCGGGTAGTCGTACAGCACGACCGGGTTCTTGAAGTGTTGCTCCGTCAGGAACCGCTCGTGCTCGGACTGGAGGTCCTTGCCCCACTCGATCGGGAACTCCCAGGTCTTGCCGGACTTCGACAGGATGTCGATTGCCTCCGTGTAGGAGACGCGTAGGAACGGGTTGGTCAGCACGTTCTCCAGCCGGGCGAACACCTCCTTGTCGATCCGCTCGGCGAAGAACTTCATGTCCTCCGGGCACTTCTCCAGTGCGTCCTTGATGATCCGCTTCAGGAACGCCTCGGCCAAGGCCATGTTGTCAGTCAAGTCGAAGAACGCCATCTCCGGCTCGACCATCCAGAACTCGGCCAAGTGCCGCGGGGTGTTCGAGTTCTCGGCCCGGAACGTCGGGCCGAACGTGTAGACCTTGCCCAGAGAGCAGGCGAACGCCTCGACCTGCAGCTGGCCGCTGACGGTCAGGTACGTCGGCTTGTGGAAGAAGTCCTTGGTGTAGTCCACGCCGGCCTCGCCGCGGGGCGGCTTCGCCGGATCGATCGTTGTCACCCGGAACAAGGCCCCGGCCCCTTCGCAGTCGCTGGCCGTGATGATTGGGGTGTGGATGTAGAGAAAGCCCTGCTCGTGGAAGAAGTCGTGGATGGTCTTGGACACCTGGCTGCGGAGCCGGGCGATCGCGCCGAAGGTGTTGGTCCGCGGCCGCAGGTGGGCGATGGTACGGAGGAACTCGAACGTGTGGCCCTTCTTCTGGAGCGGGTAGCCCTCCGGTTCGGCGTCGCCGACCCGCTCGACCCTGGCGGCGTGGACCTCGGTGGCCTGCCCCTTCGCCGGCGACGCCTTGACCTCGCCCTCGACCTCGACGCTGGCCCCGGTGTGCAGGTGTTTGACGACGGCCTCGTAGTTGGGCAACTCGCCGGGGGCGACGACCTGGACATTGCCCTGGGACGAGCCGTCGTTCAGCTCGATGAAGGAGAACCCGCCCTTGGAGTCGCGGCGGGTGCGGACCCAGCCGCGGAGCCGGACGTGCCGGCCGACCGCCTCCACCCGCCGGGCCTCGGCGACGGTGATCGTGTCCATAACTCCTCCGAAAGAAGAGACGAACCAGAGATGCACACGGATGCACATAGATAGGAAATCAGGAATGCTGCTTATCTGTGTGCATCCGTGTGCATCTGTGGTTCATTTCTTTTTCTTCTCCAGCTTTGCCCAGGTGTCCCGCAGCGTCACCGCCCGGTTGAACACCGGCTTGCCGGGGGCCGAGTCCTTGTCCACGCAGAAGTACCCCAGCCGCTCGAACTGGTACTTGCTCCCGACCGCGGCGGCCGCCAGGCTCGGCTCCAGCTTCGCCCCCGCCACCACCTCCAACGAGTTCGGATTCAGGTTCGCCAGGTACGTCTGCCCTTCCGGCACGTCGTCCGGGTCGGGCTTCGTGAACAGGTGGTCGTACAGCCGCACCTCGGCGTCGATCGCGTGGGCGGCCGACACCCAATGGATCGTCCCCTTGACCTTGCGGCCGTCCGGGGCGTCGCCGCCGCGGGTCGCCGGGTCGTAGGTGCAGCGGAGGGCGACGACCTCGCCCGTCTTCGGGTCCTTCTCCACGCCGGTGCACTTCACGAAGTAGGCGTACCGCAGCCGGACCTCGCGGCCCGGACCGAGGCGGAAGAAGTCCTTCGGCGGGTCCTCGCGGAAGTCGTCCCGCTCGATGTAGAGCTCCCGGCCGAACGGCACCTTCCGCGTCCCGGCGACCGGGTCCTCCGGGTTGTTGACCGCGTCCAGCTCCTCGGTCTTACCCTCGGGGTAGTTCTCGATCACGACCTTGAGCGGCCGCAGGACGGCCATGACGCGGTTGGCCCGCCGGTTCAAGTCCTCGCGGAGCGCGTCCTCCAGCCACGACATCTCGTGCAGGCTGTCGAACTTGGTGACGCCGATCCGCTCGCAGAACTTGCGGACCGCCTCCGGCGTGTACCCCCGCCGGCGGAAGCCGGAGATGGTCGGCATCCGCGGGTCGTCCCAGCCGCGGACGTGCTTCTCGGTGACGAGCTGGATCAGCCGCCGCTTCGAAAGCACCGTGTACGTCAGGTTCAGCCGGGCGAACTCGACCTGCTGCGGGTGGTAGATGCCGAGTTGCTCGATGAACCAGTCGTACAGTGGGCGGTGGTTCTCGAACTCCAGCGTGCAGATGGAGTGGGTGATCTTCTCGATCGAGTCCGACTGGCCGTGGGCCCAGTCATACATGGGGTAGATGCACCACCTGTCGCCGGTGTGCTGGTGCGACTCGTGCAGGATGCGGTACATGACCGGGTCCCGCATGTTGAAGTTCGGCGAGGTCATGTCGATCTTCGCCCGCAGGGTCCGCGCCCCGTCGGGGAACTCGCCGGCCTTCATGCGGCGGAACAGGTCGAGATTCTCCTCGACGGACCGGTTGCGGTATGGACTCGCGGTGCCGCCCTTGAGCCCGCCGCGGGTCTTGGCAACCTCCTCGGCGGACAGGTCATCGACGTACGCCTTGCCAGCCTTGACGAGCTGCTCGGCCCACTCGTAGAGCTGGTCGAAGTAGTCGGAGGCGTAGAACTCGCGGTCCTCCCAGTCGCCGCCGAGCCAGCGGACGTCGTCGCGGATGGCGTCGACGAACTCCTGCTCCTCCTTGGTCGGGTTGGTGTCGTCGTACCGCAGGTTGAACTTGCCGCCGTACTTCGTGGCGAGGCCGTAGTTGAGGCAGATCGACTTGGCGTGGCCGATGTGCAGGTAGCCGTTGGGCTCGGGCGGGAAGCGGGTGTGGACACGGCCGCCGAACCGCCCGGAGCGGTTGTGTTCTTCGACGATCTCTTCGATGAAGTTCCGCGGCGTGTCCGACCCGGTCGCACTCATAGCGCTATAACTCCCAGCCTTGGCCGTTACAGGGTCTTCACGTCCCGCTCGATGATCAGAATCTCTTCCTGCTTCAGGTCGCGCTTCAACTGCTCTTTGAGCCGCCGCAGAAACCGTCGGGCGGCCTGCGTGTTCGGGGTAACGACACGATAAACGATGATCTCGTCCCGGTAAGTTACCCCGGCCATCCGCCAATACCCACGGTTGGGTTGGGGAAAGACGGTGAGCCCGGTGAACTCCTCGAGGAGCCGGTCCTCGAGCCGGAGCAACTTGGCGGGTTCGACTTCCGATCCGTCGTTGTAGTAGAGTGGGACGAACAGGTCATACTCTTTCACCCGACCCCACCTCCGGCCCGGGAACGTCCGTTCCCCGGCTAATCTCCTTGAATTTGACCCCAGCGGCCCGAAGGGCGTCAACAGCACCTTCGCTCAGGATGTAGGTGCCGTCTCGGAGTACCGTCGCCGGCGAGTGCCGGTAGATGATCGGAAGGGCCTTCAACCGCTCGCGACGGGTCAGCTTGATGACGACGTTCATAAGGCTCCCTTCGATCGGCCGGCCAAGCTGTTCGGGGCGGGTCCTTCTGGGGCGACCCCATCATACCAAGGCATGAGTCCCTGCCCGGTCGATCCGTGCCAAGCACCGCTCGCGACCCAGGATCGCCAGCGTCTCGTACGTCCCGAACCCGATTTCTTTGCCCGTGGTCGCCACCCGCAGCACCTGGCTGAGTGGTCCCGGCTTCACCCCCTCCGCCGCGGCGAACGCCTCGACCGCCGCCTTGAGCATCGCCGCGTCGAACGGCTCCGCGGCCGCGATGACGCCGCGCAACCTCGGCAACAGGGCCGGCGACGGCGGCTTGCGGAGGTGCTTGTCCAGGGCCTTTTCATCATACGCCAGCCGGTCGTCGGGGATGAAGAAGAAGTCGTAGGCGAGAATGTCGCCGGCGACGACCAGCCGCGGCCCGGCCTCCGTCACGACGCGGGCCACCGTCGCCCGCACGGCGTCCGGCACCGGGTCGGCCACCAGCCCGGCCCGCCGCAGGTACGGCAGCACCAGCCCGACCTTCTCCGCGACTGGTAGCCCCTGCATCCGCCGCTCCTGGAACGCCGACAGCTTCTTGGCATCGAAGCTGGCCGCCGCCTTGTTCACCCGCTCCAGCGAGAACAGGTCGATCATCTGCTGGCGGGTGAAGTCCTCCGTCTTGTCGTCGTACGACCAGCCGAGCAGTACCAGGTAGTTGAGGATCGCGTCCGGCAGGTAGCCGACCGCGCGGTAGAAGTCCACGATCACCGGGTTGAACGTGTCGGCCGACGTCGCCAGCCCGAGGCGGTC
>DASXAN010000044.1:0-2666 GCA_036406755.1 Gemmataceae bacterium | reverse complement strand
GGCCTGGGCCGGTGCGGTGCTTCGGATAGGACAGCCGACCCGGCCGGAGGTTCGGTAGAATGTCCTCCATGACCACCCTCCGCATCGCCAACGGCCGCGTCATCGACCCGTCGCAGGACCTCGACCACGTCGCCGACCTGTGGCTCGACGGCGACCGCGTCCTCGGCATCGGCCCGCAGGCCGGCCGCACCGCCGACCGCACGATCGACGCCACGGGCCTGATCGTGACGCCGGGCTGGATCGACATGCACGTCCACCTCCGCGAGCCGGGGCGGGAGGAGGACGAGACGATCGCCACCGGCACGGCGGCGGCCGTCGCCGGCGGCGTCACCAGTGTGGCGTGCATGCCCAACACCGAGCCGCCGCTGGACAGCCAGGCCCAGGCCGAGTTCGTCATCCACCAGGCGCAGCGGGCCGGGTTCGCCAACGTCTGGCCGGTCGGGTGCATCACCAAGGGCCGCCGCGGCGACGAGCTGGCCGAGATGGGCGGGCTGGTGGACGGCGGGGCGGTCGCATTCACCGACGACGGCTCGCCGGTCATGAGCGCCGAGATCATGCGGCGGGCGCTGGAGTACAGCCGGATGTTCGACAAGGCCATCCTCGACCACTGCGAGGACCTGGACCTGACCCGCGGCGGGGTGATGCACGAGGGGTTCGTGAGCACGGCCCTGGGCGTCCGCGGCATGCCGGCCGTGGCCGAGGAGGTGCACGTCTACCGCGACATCCGGCTGGCCCAGATCACCGGCGGGCGGATTCACATCCAGCACGTCTCCGCGGCCGGCAGCGTCGATCTGATCCGCCGCTGGAAAACCCGCGGCGTCCACGTCACCGGCGAGGCCTGCCCGCACCACTTCCTGCTGACCGACGAGGGCCTGCGGACGTTCGACTCGAACTTCAAGATGGCCCCGCCGCTGCGGACGCAGGCCGACGCCGACGCCGTGTTGGAGGGGCTCAAGGACGGGACGCTGGACGTGCTCGCCACGGACCACGCCCCGCACGCCCCGGAGAAGAAGGCCCGGGAGTTCGACCAGTGCCCCAACGGCATCCTCGGTGTCGAGGCGCTGCTGCCGCTGTGCGTGACGCACCTGATCGGCAAGGGGCACCTGACCTGGCCGCAGCTGATCGAGAAGGTGACGGTCAACCCGGCGAAGGTGCTGTCGATCGACCGCGGGACACTGAAGCCGGGGGCGATGGCCGACGTGACGGTGATCGACCCGGCGGCGGAGTGGGTGATCGACGTGAGCAAGTTCCGGTCGAAGAGCCGCAACTGCCCGTTCGACGGCTGGAAAGTGACGGGCCGGGCGCACACGACGATCGTGAGCGGGGTGGTGAAGTACACGGTCGCCGGTGGTTAGCCGCGATGCGGAGTCCGCGGAGCGGGCGGTCACCTGCAAGTCCGGTGTGGAGTGGTCGTGAGATGGCTGACGATCCTGCGGCTTCCGGCCCGGCAGCACCGGCCGGGACGATCCTCGACCAGTACGTGCGGTCGGCGCCGAGTCCGCAGAACGCGGTGGACATCTTTCGGGGCGAGTGGTCGTCGCAGTTCCCCCCGCCGCTGGAGGGCGTCCGCGCCGGTTCCCATCTCCTGTTCGAGGACGGGCGGCTACAGTGGGGGTTGCCGCGGCTGGGCGGGGTGGACGGGAAGACGGTGCTGGAGCTGGGGCCGCTCGAGGGCGGCCACAGCTACCTGCTCGAGCGGGCGGGGGCGGCCGAGGTGGTGGCCGTCGAGGCGAACACCCGGGCCTACCTCAAGTGCCTGATCGTGAAGGAACTGCTCGGCCTGCGGCGGGTCCGCTTCCTCTGCGGCGACTTCGTCGAGTACCTCCGGCAGATCGACCGCCGGTTCGACGCGGCCCTGGCCCTCGGCGTGCTCTACCACATGACCAACCCGGCCGAGGTGATCGCGCTGCTGGCGCAGGCGTGCGACCGGCTGCTCGCCTGGACCCACTACTACCACCCCGAGCTCATGGCCGGCGACCCGCGGTTCGCCCACCGCTTCGCCAACCCGGTTCCGGCGGAGCACCTGGGCTTCCGCCACACGCTCTACCCGGACGCCTACGGCCACGACCTCCAGGCACCCGGGTTCTGCGGCGGGAGCCTGCCGTACCGGTACTGGATGCACCGGGACGAGCTGATCGCCTGCCTGCGGCACTTCGGGCTGACGGACGTGGAAGTTCAGGACCAGCCGGACCACCCGCACGCGCCCGCGTTCACCCTGGTCGCGCGCCGCGGTTAGCCGCGACGCGGAGGCTTGGCGGAGCGGAGCGGGGAGCGTATGCGAATGCTGCCGCGATCGAAACGTGGGACGTGGGCGCTGGCCGCCGCCGTGTGGCTGGCCGGGGGCGCCGCCATCTGGTGGCTGCTGCCCGGCGTGCCGCGGGCCGTCGTCCCGTCTGCGGAGGCCGGCTGGCCGCAGGGGTTCACGGCCGACGGTCGGGGCGTCTACGGGCAGGGCTACGGGACGTTCAACCCGGCGACCGACTACGCGAAAGTCGGCGCTGGGACGGAACGACCCCGACCCGACGGCCCGCTCACCGTCTGGGACCTGCGGACCGGCCGACCGACAGCCACCTGGCTGAAGCCGGCCGGCGTGACGGTCCACCGGACGTTGCCGGAATTCGCCGCCGCCCTGGTTTCGGACGACGGCCCCGGCGACCACCCTCTCC
>DASXAN010000043.1:0-1745 GCA_036406755.1 Gemmataceae bacterium | reverse complement strand
ACCGGCGGCAAGGTCGGGCCGCCGCTGCCCACCGGCCGGGGCAACGCCCTGTTCCTGCCCGGCAGCGGCGACCTGGTCACGTACGCCGAGGACGGACCCGTCCTCCGCTGGCCGTGGACGGATCGCGGCGGGGCGGCCACGCTCGGCCCGCCGCGGTGGCTCTCCGACGGGCCGCACGACCCCGAGGCGATTCCGGTCGCGTCCCCGGACGGGGCCTGGCTGGCGTACACGGCCGCCGACCGCGCGGTGGTCGTCCACACCGCGGACCCGACCCGCCGGTTCGTCCTCGCGCCACACCCCCGCCAGCGCTACCTGTCGTTCGGCCCCGGCGGCCGGCGGTTGGCGAGCGGGACGTGGAACGGCCGCGACGTGCTCGTCCGCGAGGTGGACACCGGGCGCGTAGTCCACCGCGTCGAGGGGGGCAGCACCCGCGGCTGGCTGTCCGCCGACGGCCGGCGGCTGGCCACGATCGGCGAAGGGTACGCGCTGCGGCTCTGGGACGCCGAGTCGTGGGCCCCGGTGGCGGACCCGATCCCGAGCGACGGCCTGGCCGGCGCGTTCAGCCCGGACGGCCGGCGGTTGGCCCTCGACACCGCCGCCGGCGTCGTCCAGCTGTTGGACGCCGCCGACGGCCGGCCGCTGGCCCAACTGGAGCTGCCGGTCCCGGCGAAGTCGATGCACCTGGCGTTCAGCCCGGTCGGGGACCGGCTCGCCCTGGCGACGATGGACCAGTTCGCGGCCGTCTGGGACCTCGCGGCCGTCCGCCGGGTGCTCGCCGGCATGGGGCTGGACTGGGAGGACTCGCCGCCCCCGCCGCCGACTCCCATCGGCCCACCGCCACGGGTCGAGGTCGTCGGCGCGGACCTGGCCGCCGACCCGGCCGCGGTCCGCCGGGCCGAGCGCGATCAACTCGCGCTGACCCTGTGGGCCAACCCGTTCGACGCCGGGTCGTACTTCGAGCGGGGCCGGCTGCTGGCGCTGGACGGGCAACTCGCGGCGGCGCACCTGCACTTCACCGCCGCCGTCGCGCTGCGGCCGGACCGCCCGGCCGTGCGGCAGGCCCGGCTGGGGACCGCCGTCCGCCTGGAGCGGTGGGCCGACGTGCTGGCCGACGCCGACGCCCTGGCCGGCCACGCCCCGGATACCGCGGGGTTGCGGTACGCCCGCGCCCAGGCCCTGCACGGCCTGGGCCAGCACTCGGCGGCGGCCGCGGCGTTCGGCCGGCTGATCGCCGCCTCCCCCCGCGACCCGGATTTGTACCTCCGCCGGGCCGAGTGCTACGACGCCCTGGGCCGCCCGGCCGACGCGGCCGCCGACCGCAAGCGGGCCGAGGAGCTGGCGGCGAACAGCCCGCTGATGCTAAACAACCTGGCCTGGGGCTACGCGAACGGCCCGGCCGCGGGGCGGGACCCGAAGCGGGCGGTCGCCCTGGCCCGGCGGGCGGTGGCGGCCCGGCCGGAAGAGGCGCTGTACCTGAACACGCTCGGCGTCGCCCTGTATCGCGCCGGCGAGTACGCCGAGGCCGTGACGGTCCTTGAAAACAGCCTCAAGCGTAGCGACGGCGAGTCAGACGGGTGGGACCTGTTCGTGCTGGCGATGTGCCGGCACCGGCTCGGCGAGCATGAGCGGGCCGAGGCCGCGTTCGCGCGGGCGGTGGCGTGGGCGGAGAAGCAGACCCAATTGAATGACCGGGAGCGGGCGGAGCTGGCGGCGTTCCGGGCCGAGGCGGAAGGACTGCTCCGGGA
>DASXAN010000042.1:0-1706 GCA_036406755.1 Gemmataceae bacterium | reverse complement strand
GATCGGTCGGTGTCGCATGAGGTGCATGCATAGCGTCCCCGCATCGACAGCTTGGCTGGTGGTGGAGCCAGAACTGGCGCAAATCGCGCTTCCTTCTCCGTGCCGGCGCGGTTTCTTTCGTGCTGCTGGCCGGCGCGACGGCTGCTGCCCTGCTGCTCGGCCATTACGCGGGGTTCAACGGCTGGCCTGATCTGATCAAGGGGGGTGAGAGCACCCGTGCCGGCTCGGCCGCCGTGGCGCCCGGCGGGAGCCACGGACGCGGCCACGGCAACTTCTTCAACCTCGGGCCGGGCGGGCTGCCCTTCGCCGCCCGCGGCGGCACGGCGACGATTCCGCTTCCCGGCATTGCGCCTACGTCCGGGACCCTGGTCACCAACCCGCCCCCCGGCGGCGGGGCAGGTGGCGGACAGGGAATAGGCCCCGGCGGCAGCCAGGCCAACGGTGGCAACGGGGGCAACGGCGGCGGCACGACGACCGGCCCCGGCCCTGGCGGCCCCGGGGCCCCCGAGGGGCCGGGGACGCCGCCCGTGCTTCCACCGCCCCCATCCAACCCCGGCGGCGGGCAGGGACCCGGGGCCAGCCCCGAAGGCACGCCACCGCCGGCGAATGACGGCGGCGACGACGGCGGCCGCAGCAGCGGCGCCAACGACGGCGGCGACTGCAACGGCGACGCCGGCCCGACCTTCAGCGCTTCCGCGCTGTCGACCTTCAGCGCCAGCGACGACTCGACCTTCGAGAGCGACGACTCGACCTTCGAGAGCGACGACGCCGGCTTCAAGAGCAAGGATTCAGGTTCGGAGTCCGGTGATGACTCGGGTTACGAGGGCGGCGACGAGCCCGCCTACGAGGGCCAGGACTCGGGCTCGGGGGGCGGCGACTCGCCCTCGCAGGACTGGAGCTCCTCCGGCGCGAGCACCGATCCGTCCGCGGCCGCCGATCCGCCTGCCGACCTCCCGGTTGCGGCCGAGGATGCCGAGCCAGCGGTCAGCGGGCCGGCCGAACCCGCCCCGAGTGTGAAGAGCGCCCCACCGGCCGACCAGCCCGCAGGCCTCGATCCAGGCACCGACGCCGCCTACTGACCGGGCGGTTTCCTGCCGACGCAGCGTCCGTCGCCGGTTTACGGCGGTTATCTGAGCGATCGCTGAGCGGATTCGACGGATGTCCTACCCGCAATCGGGTTTTGGGCGTGATCGCCCTTATTAGGTCGACGGCCGCGGGCGATGAACGAGGTGAGGCAAAGGAATGCTGCCGATCTTCAGACACCCGCTTGGCGTCAAGGCCCGCATGCAGGCGATGCCGACGCTCTTCACCCGCACCCGGCTGGCCTCGGTCACGGTGGTCGCCGGATTCGCCGTCCTGGCCCTGGCGCTGGTCACCCACATGGCGTCGTCGACCCTGCCTCTGCCCGTCGGCGGCGCCTCGCACAGCGCCGAGGTGCTGAGCGCCCCGAGCCATCCCGCCAGCCGGCCCGATGGCTTCGGGGCTCGCAGGGTCGCCCTTCCCGCACCGGCGGCGACCCCGACCTCTGCGGCCGCTGTCGCCATCGGGGCGGGCAACCCCAGCGATGGCGGCCCTGGGTCCGGACCGGTCGGCGCCGGAGATCCAACCGGCCCCGGGTCGGGACAGCAGGTTGCGCTCACGGTCGGATCCTCGACCCCGAGCCAGGGACCTTCCGGCACGCCCCAGGCTCCCGCACCCAGCCAGTC
>DASXAN010000041.1:0-4322 GCA_036406755.1 Gemmataceae bacterium | reverse complement strand
CCAAGGCGCTGGGCGACATCGGCCCGCCGGCGAGGGCGGCCGTGCGGAGCCTCATCAATCGCATCGACGACCGCCAGTCGTGGGAGATCCGCAAGGAAGTCTGCTACGCCCTGGGCACGGTCGGCCGGGACGAGCAACTCTGGCCAATCCCCGACGCGCTGGAAGCGCTGGGCCGGGCGGTGATGGACCGGGACAAAGGGGTGCGGCTGGAGGCCCTCCAGTCGGTCATCCTCCTCGGCCCGCCGTACCCGCCGGTCCCGCTCCGGGTGCGGCAGGTGCTCGACCGGCGGCTGAAAGACGAGCGGAACAAGATCCTGTCGATCTGGGTGCGGGTGGCGATCATGCGGCTGGACGAGTCGGCCATCAACGACGCGAACCTGTCGGCACTGTCCAAGCAAATGCTGCCCCACGGGACCGACGTGGACACCCGCATTCAGGCGGCCAAGGCGCTCGGGTTCATCGGCCCCGCCGCCAAGGCCAAGGTCCCCGAGATGATCGACGCGCTCCAGAAGAGCGACGAGCCGGGGATGCAATACCAGCTGTGCTGGTCGCTGGCCCGCATGGGCCAGTACGCGGAGAAGGCGCTGGGGCCACTCCGCACGCTCCAGTCGGCCGCCAAGGACGAGTCGGTACGGACCGCGGCCAAGGCGGCCGTCGGAGAAATCGAGAAGGCGATGAAGCAACCGGCCCAGCCGCCGAACCAGCCGCCGAAGAAGTGATGTTGGCCAGCAACGCTCGCCAATCGACCTAATTTTAGGCTTGGCGCGAATTAAGAAGGTCAAGGCGACCAAGGTGACCAAGAAGACCGTTTTCGGGCGTTCGCCCAAAACGGTCTTCTTGACCCGGAATTCGCGCTAGAGATGAATTCGAGGGTCGGTTTCACGGTTCGGACCGGCAAGATTAGGGCTGGTCATGCCGCCCGCCGGTTCGACGGCGGCGGGAACTTCGGCAGCCGGAGCGGCGGTACGGCTGATTCCTCGTCCCGCCAGACGGCCAGCAGGGCCGTCGGCACGAGGAATGGCCGCACTACGAGCGTATCCAGCAGTACGCCGACCGCCAGGGCGAAACCGATCTGCACGAGCGTCCCGAGCCCGGACAGCATTAGCGTGGCGAACGTGCCGGCCATGATGAGCCCGCAAGCAGTAATTGTCCCGCCGGTCCGAGCCAGGCCGCGGCGGACGCCGTCGGTCGCCCCGTGCCGCTTCCGCTCCGCCGCCGCCCGCGTCACGAGCAGGATGTTGTAATCCTCGCCGACGGCCACCAGGATCGTGAACAGGAAGAACGGCACCCGCCACTCCACGTCCCCGAACGGTTTCCCGCCCCAGGCCGCGGCGAACAGGGCCGTCAGGCCCAGCGTCGCGAAGTAACTCAACAACACCGTCGCCAGCAGGTAGCCGGCCAGCCACAGTCGCCGGACCAGGACGAGCAGGATCAGGAAGACGCCGCCCGACACCAGGGCGTTGACCCGCAACCGGTCCCGCCCGATGACGGCCGCCAGGTCGCGTGTGTGAACCGTGGCGCCGAACACCTCGGTCCGCACCGGTCCGGTTGCCGCCGTCCGTTCCGGCAAGAAGTCGTCGAGCCAGGTTTCGACCGTCTCCAGCGTCGTGGCGCTCTCGGGGGCGAATGGGTCGGTGATCAGCACGACGTCGAGGCGCGTCACGAACCGCGGCCCCGATCCCGTGGGCAGTGTGGCCAAGTAGTGTCCGCGGGCCGCCTTCACCGGGTTGATGAACCCCACCCCCGGACCGGCCCACTGGAGCACGCCGCTGAGCAGGTGCGACCCGTTCGCGGGCAGGTCCGGCAGCGGCCGGCCGAGCGGCTGGGTCAGGCTGCGGACTTCGGCGACGTTGTCCAGCTGGCCGAACCCGCGGCTCAGGCGGCGGATCAGTTTCCGCCCATCTGGCCCATCCCAGTCGGTGTCGGATGCGAGTAGCACGGTTAGCGGGCCGGTTTCGCCGGCCGTGAAATGTCGCCGGATCGCCTCCAGCCCGCGGACGCTCTCGGCCGTCGGGCCCAGGTCGCCAATCGGCGAGAACGTCGGCCGGACGCATAGCCCTAGCACTGCGGACGGTACGAGCACCGCCAGCGCCGCGGCGAACACCCATCCTGGCCAGGCGACGACGCCGGCAGCAATGCGGTCCCAGACGCCGTCGGGCCGGCGCAGCCCGACCGGCCGGGGCCTCGGTTCTCGCGGCCAGAACGCCGCCTGGCCGCAGAGCCGGAGCAGGGCGGGGGTCAGCGTGAGCGACGCGGCCAACCCGACGGCCAGTCCCAGGCCGATGACCGGCCCGGCGGACCGGACCTTGGCGAACTCAGCGAACCCCATCAGCCCCAGCCCGCAAATCACAGTGCCGGCGCTGGCCGCCAGCGGCCCGCCGACCGTCCGGACGCTCCGCCGCAGGCCGCGTTCGGCCGGTTGACCGGACTCCAGCTCCTCGCGGTAGCGGCTGATGAGGAAGAGGCAATAGTCGGTCCCGGCCCCGAAGAGGATGACGACGGCGAACACCCGGCTGACATTGACCGGGCGGATGCCGGGGAGCAGCGTCGCCAACGACAATAGCTCCAGCGCCACCCAGATCGACACGCCGATCGTCGCCAGCGGGACGAGGGCCAGTAGCGGCGAGCGGTAGACCAGCAAGAGCACCGCGACCACCAGTACGACCGTCGCCACAGTCGTGCGGTCGAGGCCGTCGGCACCGGCGGCGATGAGGTCGCGGCCGATGCCGGCCGGGCCCGTGACGGACACGGCCGGCGCGTCGGCCCCCGCCGTGGCGAGGACACAGCGGAGCCGGTCTGCGATGCGGTCCACGGCGGCCCGCGTCTGCGCGGCCAGGTACGGTGTGCCGAGCGACACCTGGATGAGCGTCGCTTGCCTGTCGTCGCTGACCAGTCGGCTGCCGATCAACCCGTCGCGGTGTGAAACGACGCCGCCGATTCCTAAGTCCGGCTCCGACCGTCGCAAATCTGCGAGCGCGTCGGCCAGGCGGTCCACGAGGGCGAAGTCGGCGGGCGATAGCCGCCGGTCGGCCCGCTCGACGGCGACGACGGCCCGGCTGGCGAACACGTCCTGGGGAAATGCTCGTTCGAGCAGTTCGTACCCACGGACGCTCGGGGACGACGGCGGGAGGAAGTGGATGTCGTCGTCCTGCGACCGGGCCTGCCACGAGGGGGCGACGATCGTCAGGGCGCACGCCAGCGCCAGCCAGGCCAGGCACACTTTCCCGGGGTGGCGGACGGCCAGGCGGCCCAGGCGGTCGTGCATCCCGCGGCCCTCCCTGGTGCGGCGAAGCGGCGTCAGCAACCGACACCGACACCGGATCATCGGCCACCGCTGGCGGGCGGCTGGAGGCAAAGGCGGCCGGCTTTGCGGATTCACGCGAGGGCGCCATCCAGGTCCAGGCCGAGAATCCGCCCGTCCGCCAGTGCCAGCACGGCTCGGTCGCCGAGCGGGGACAGACCGACGCCGACGGCCGGCTGGTCGGTGCGGTGCTCCCATAGGACCTTGCCGACCGCGTCCAGCCCGTGGGCACCGCCGAAGACGCCGGCGACCAGGGCACGGTTGCCGGAGTACGTCAGGGCCACGAGGCGGCACGGTTCCGGCGTGGGCAGGACGGCCTGCGGTCGGCCGGCAGCGTCGTAGCGGCGGGCACCGTCCGAAAAGCAGGCCACGGCCACCGACTGGCCGTCCCCGGAGCAGGCCAGCCCACCGAGGTGCACCACCGGCACGTCTTGCCAGGCCCAGCGGCCGAGCGGGTCGATGGCGCCGACCAGGCCGAAGTCCGACGCGGCCAACAGCACCGGCGCGGCTGGCGGCATGAGCAGGTGGACGAGCGGCCGCGGCGCGTCCATGGGCGGCCGGACGGCGTTGCCGGCGGGGTCAAAGAGGTGGAGCTTGCCGCCGGCGTCGGCCACGGCCAGACCGCGGCCGAGCGGGTCCAGCGCCAGTGCGGTCGGGCGGTGGGGCAGACGCAGCCGCCAGCGGGGGGCGAGGTCGCGGGCCAGCCAGGCCACCTGCCCGCGGTCGTCGGCCACGGCCAGGGCCGACCCGTCCTCGGCGGCGGCCCCGGCGACGGCCGGGGCGTCGAGCTTCACCTGCCCCTGGAGTTCGCCGCGGCGGTTGAGCAGGACCAGCCACGGGTGGGCGTCCCAGACCAGCGCGTGGCCGGACTCGCGGGCCAGCGCCAGCCCGCCGGCGGCGGCCCCGAGGCGGTGCGTCCAGAGGAGCGTCATTGGAGTTGTAGGGTGGGTCGAGGAGCCGCAGGCGACGCAGGCCCAGCGACAGAGACTGTGACCCCCAGTGGTGGGCCTGCGTCGCCCGC
>DASXAN010000040.1:0-1902 GCA_036406755.1 Gemmataceae bacterium | reverse complement strand
GCAACGGGTCCGGCCCCGCGGTGTTGAACGTCAACAACGTCAGCCACGGTTCGGCGTCCACGGCGATCGGCACGCTGACCCTCAACACCGGCGGCACGTTCCACGCCCCCGGCGGCCTCGGCGGCGACTTCTACCTGAACCAGCTGGTCATGGCCGGCGGGACGGTGGACCTGAGCGCCTCGCCGAACTACTGGCTGCACTTCGCCAACGCCGGCGCGGGGATCACCATCAACCCGGGGGCCAGCACCTGGATCGCCGGCGGCACGTCCCGCCTCCAGAACGACACCGCCGCGCCGCTGCCGATCACCGTGAGCCCCGGCGCGACCCTGAACGCCGGCGTCATCCTGTCCAACGCCGGCAGCAACCCGAACTTCAGTTTCGTCTCCCCCGACGGCTCGGGCGTGGTGGTGCTGACCAACCCCGGCAACACGGCCAACATGACGTTCAACAACATCAACCTGTACACGAACGACCTCTCGACCAACGCCGGCGGCGGGGCCTTCGGCACCCTCGGCACCGGGGCGGTCACGATCAACGGCCGGCAACTGGTCTACACCGGCCCGACGGCGGTCTCCGCCAAGCCGATGACGTTCGCGGGGTTCAACAACGGCATCTGGTTGCCGAACCCGGGCACGACCCTGACGCTGGCGGGCGTCCTCGGCGGGAACGTGCTCGAAGTCGCCGGGCCGTTCTCCGGCGCGGCCACGCTGGCCCTGACCGCCGACAACACGTTCACCGGGTCGGTGCAGGTCTACGGCGGCGCGACCGTGGCCGTCCCGCGGCTCGGCAACGCCGGCGCCGGCGGCGTTGCCAGCCCGCTGGGCGCCTCGTCGAACGCCGCGGTCAATCTGCAGCTCGGCGGGGCGGGCGGCCGCGGCGACCTGCTGGTGACCGGCACAGTCACCTTCTACGCCACCGACCGCGGCGTGACCCTCCTCGGGCTCTACGCCGCCGGCGGGGGCGGCGGGATCGGCGTGCTGAACCCCAACAGGTCCCTGTCCTGGAACGGTCCGATCACGAGTCCCGCCGGCACCGGCACCCTGATCAAGACGGGGGCCGGCGAGCTCATCCTGAATAACCCGGGCAACAACTACGCCGGCGGCACGGTGATCGAGGCCGGCAACCTCCGCCTGGGGGTCGCCGGCGCGATCCCGGCCGGCGGGCCGATGACCGTCCTCGGCGGCTCGCTGAGCCTGGTGGACGGGTTCAACCTGTCGGTCGGGTCGCTGGCCGGGGCCGCCGGAGCCACCGTGCGGACCTTCGGCGCCACGCTCACCGCCGGCACCGACAACACGAGCGCCACGTTCGCCGGCAACATCCTGGACGGGCAGCTAACGAAGGTCGGCGCCGGCGTGCTCACCCTCACCGGGCTCGGCAACACGGCCAATCTGGTCACGGTCGGCACCGGCGCCATCGCCGTGAGCGACATGGCCGCCCTGGGCACGGGCATCGTGGCGCTCCAGGGGGCGGGGGACAACGGCGGCGGCCTGCTGTACACCGGGCCGACCGCCACGTCGGCCAAGAACATCACCCTCGCGGCCTCGTCCACGATCCAGGTGGCGACGCCCGGCACGAACCTGACGCTCACCGGCGTCATCGGCGAGCCGGTGGGGTCGCCCGGGCAGGCCTTGCTCGTCACCGGCACGTTCGTCACCGGCACGCCGGGCACGCTGACACTCGCCGGGACGAACACCTACACGGGGCAGACGGAAATCGTCGGCAACGCCGTCGTGGCGGTGCCGACGATCACCAACGCCGGCGTCCCCGGCCCGCTCGGAGCGGGCCCCGGCGGCCCGGGCAGCCTTTTGCTGAACGGGGGCGGGCTGGTCCTGACCGGCACCGACGCGGCCTACGGCACGGACCGCGGCGTGAACCTCACCGGGGCCTGCACGATCGGCGTGC
>DASXAN010000039.1:0-8080 GCA_036406755.1 Gemmataceae bacterium | reverse complement strand
CTCCGGGCCGACCTGGAGGCCAAGCAGCGGGAGTACCAGGACTTTCAGCAGAAGAACCCGTATGCTCCGCTCAACCTCGGCGACAAGGCCGGGGCGCGGAACATCTTCGCCGAGCGGCTCGGGAAGATCGAGACGCGGCGGGCGGAGCTGCAGATCAAGATGCAGGAGATGCAGGACCAGATGGCCCGGGTCGAGAAGGCGTATGACGGCGGGAAAAACCGTCAGGCCGCCTTGCGCATGATCGCCGGGGTGAAGGTGACCGACGTGCAGGCCGCGGATACCACCGCTCAACAGGAGAGGGTCATCGCGCAGCTGAACGGCGCGCGGCAGAAACTCGTCGCCGCCTTCGGGGAGAAACACGAGTCGGTCAAGGACGCGGACGCGGCGATCGCGCTCGCCCGGAAGACGTTCGCCGACGCGGCCGACGCGGCCGCCGAATCCGAGGTCAAATCACACCTCAAGGCACTCCGGGAAGAGATTCGGCGCTCGGCGGACGTCGTCGAGAGTTTGAACAACATGTTCGAGTTGGAGGCGGCGAAGGCGCGCGAGGTGAGCGTTTACCAAGCCCGCGAGGCCCAGTATCGCGCCGACCTCGACCGCCTGCGGCAGTTGCTGGCCGATGTCGAGAAGCAGCTCCGCGACGCCAAGGGGCCGCCGAAGTGACCGGCGGCAATCCCGTGCCATCACACCCAACCCGAAGAGGTTCCCGTCATGACCGTCCGCGCCAGTGTTCGCAGCATCCTGATCGCGTCGGCCGCCGCCGGCCTGCTGCTGGCGATCGGCCACACCCCGGCCCAGGCCCCGCCGCCTGCCACGGACGTTGAGCAGCGGCTGAAGGCGCTCGAGGACAAGATGGACCGCGTCCTCAAGGCGCTGGAGGCCCGCGACGCCCGGCCGGCGGCCGTGCCGGCGGCGACCGCGGCCGTCAAGGTGGCTCGGGATAAGGTCCGCGCCGAACTGGAAACCAAGGAGCAGGCCTACAGGGATTTGCAGCAGAAGAACCCGTACGCCCTGTTCAATATCGCTGGCAAGGGTGGAGCGCGAAGCATCTTCGCCGAGCGGCTCGGGAGGATTGAGACGCGGCGGGCTGAGCTGCAGATCAAGATGCAGGAGATGACCGACCAGCTCGCTCAGATCGAGAAGCAGTACAAGGAGGGCGGCGCGCCGGCGGCCCGCCGCGCCATCAACGCTCTGGGCGTGCGGCTGAACATGTACAACAACCAGGAGACGTCAACGCTGGACGAGCAGCTGCTCCAGCTGCGGGTCCGGAGACAACAGCTGCTGAACACCCTCGGCGCGAACCACCCACGGGTCAAGGAGATCGACGAGACGATCAGGCTGCTCAAGCAGATCTACGCCGAGGCCGACGTGGCCGCCGAGGGCGCGAAAAAAAACCGACCGGAGTCGGACGACGTCGATTCGATGATTGCCGCCATGAAGGAAGAGATCAAGAGCCTGGACACGACCATCAACTCGCTGAACAACATGTTCGACGCCGAGTCCGCGAAGGCCCGCGAGATGGGCAAGTATGAAGCCGAGGGCGAGAAGCTGCGCGCGGAGGTTACCCGCCTACGGCAAATGCTCGCCGGCCTGGACACCATCCTGCGGGGCGACATGCCGTCGGCGAAGTAGCACCTCACTCGCCGACCGGAAACGCGAACGCCCCCGGCGGACTCGGGCGAGTCCGCCGGGGGCGTCGGTATGTCGTCGTCGGCCGTGACCGTTAGCACGCGCGAATCTTGCGGAGGACGGCCCTCACCTTCTGCTTCGCCTGCTTCGTTTGCCGTTCCTTGCGCCGCTGCCGTTCTTTGAGCCGTCGCACCGCCTCCAGAAACCGGCCCGTCTCCGGTTCGCCATAGATCACGGCGACCTGCTCCTTTCGCCATCACGTGCCGCCCGGCCGGCCTCCGCGTGGCCCGGCGGCGTCACCGACTGAGTCGTGTCCCGGCGGTTCGTCGGCTGTGCATCCGCACAGCGAGGAGCGCCGGCCCGTTTCCAGTGTCTATAGCACCCAGCGCGCCGGGCCGCAATCGGATAATTCGCAGAATCGCCATTTTTCCTTCACGGATGCCCGAGGCTTTTCCCGTCAGGCTACCCAGGAGTAGGGACTGAATCACACCATGGGGCCAACCGGGCCGGCGGTTGGGAGCGTTGCCGGCCCGGCCGCGGCGGCGCCTCGGCTGTTCAGCCCCGTTTACGGGGCTTGTCCGCCGAAGGCGGTGTAGGCCCGCCCTTGAGGGCGGGTGACGGGAGGAGCGGGAACGGGTCTGACCCCGGTTCACCGGGGTTCTCGGTGTCCGGGTTTCAGCCACCGGGGATTCGGACGGCTGGAGCTGCCGCACCGAGAAGAGAACGGGGCCGATCGTGTTCGTCTCCACTGACCTGTTATTCCGCAGTGGGGTTGGCTCCCTCGCTAGATTTGGCTGACCCTCCATCTTCTTCCGATTCGTAGATGAGCTCAATTGTTGATCGCTGTTTTAGATAATCCGCGATAAGCTGATTGGCGCAGATAAAATCAAAAAAAAAATGTATTCATTTCCTTGCAGAAGGCTCGCGTAAGCTCCTCCAGGTCGGGAATCTCAACGTAGACGCGGTTGTTGTTTTCAAGGATCGCAGGCCTTGGCTGTTTCTCCGAGTAGTAATGTTGCTTGATGAACTCGTAGTTAATGACCACATCGCCACTGGAAACTACCGGCATCTCAGAGGCAAAACAGTATTTGGGCCAGTGGGTAAACAGAAACTCTTTCGGGTGCTTAAAGAAGTTTGCCCACTTGTTGATTCTGCGGAGCGTCGCGAAGTTCTTTTCATGATAGTCCCGGAACAACTTCGACTTGCCGTCCTTGTTGATCACGTCAAAAATCTGGTCCACACGCTCAACAAAGAGGTACAGCAACAAGATGTAGTTGCAGAAATAGTAGTCCGAATTCCTGCCAGGGCGATAATTCCCAAACCATTCCTCCGCGACACGATGAAGTAGCTGATTGAAGTTTTCGCCGATACAGTCCTCGCGATCGAAGCAGTCGCCAACCAAGGCGTCGTAGACCTTGCATGCATTCGACCGTCCGAGCGATGATCCGCCAAAACCCTCGAATAGTTCGGACCTAAATACTGCGGAACAGCGGCTGTGAAGTTGAGCAAGATCCATGGGGCTGACTCCTCAGCGGTCCGGTTACGCAATGAGCGCGACCATACGCGTTCGCAACACCAAGCTATCCAACCAATTGTTAGCCTGCAGCGGTCGTCCTGACCTCGGCGGGACGTGGGCCTCAGCTGCACGCCGACGTCGCCCCGCACGTGTCGATTTGGCGCACGCCCCGCTCCGCACCAGCGTCAACTGCCCGCACTCCCCGTCTCGCCCGCCGGGTTGGCAAGCATGCGGACGATCCGTTGGGCCAGCCGCTCCTTGATCTCGCGGTGCCGCGGCACCGCCTGCAACACGCCGGTGGTCGGGTTTTGGTACCAGTCGTGCTTGCCGCCGTGCCGCACCAGTTGACAGCCGAAGCCCTCGATCGTTCGGATCAGATCGACGCGCTTCATGAGACGGCCAGCTCGCCGACTCTGCGGACGCCAGGCAACTCGCCGCTGTCGACGTCCCGGTAGAGGTCCTTGAGGTGCTCGATCAGGTCGTCGAGACTCTCGCCCTGCGTCCAGTAGTCGGGGTAATCCTGCAAATAGCCGAGCCAGGCGTCGCCGTCCTGCCAGTACACGTATTTGACCGTTTGCACGTTCACAGCCTCCGCGGACGGGTCGATACCCGCATTGTACCGGCCGTCGCTCAGCTACACCCCGACGTCGCCCCGCAGGTGTCGCACTTGCAGCACGCCCCGCTCCGCACCAGCGTCAACTGGCCGCACTCCGGGCACGGGTCGCCCTCGTACCCCTTCAGCCGGGCCAGCCGCACCTTTTCGTCCGGCGTCAGCGCCAGCCGGTTCGCCGCCACCGCCGCCCCCGTCCCGTCTCCCGTGCCGTTGCCGAGGCCGTTCGCGTGACCGTTGCCGGGCAGCGGGTGCAGGTGACCGCTCCGCGGCGTCGCGAAGGGGTCCGCCTTCTCCGCCTCCGCGGCCGCCGCACGCTTCGCGGGCACCGGCGGCTTGGCGGGCACGTCGTCGTACTCCGGGTCCGGGCCGTCCCCCTCGTCGTGGATGGCGTCGCCCCGCAGGTCGTCCGGGGCCACGTGGGCCAGGTCGTGCCGCCCCAGGTACGTGATCGCCAGCTCCCGGAAGATGTAGTCGATGATCGACGTGGACATCTTGATGTGCGGGTTGCCCTGCACCACCCCGTTCGGCTCGAACCGCGTGAACAGGAACGCGTCCACGAACTCGTCCAGCGGCACCCCGTGCTGCAACCCCAGCGACACGGCGATGGCGAAGCAGTTGGTCATGCTCCGGAAGGCGGCCCCCTCCTTGTGCATGTCCACGAAGATCTCGCCGAGCGTGCCGTCCTCGTACTCCCCGGTCCGCAGGTACATCTTGTGGTTGCCGATCCGGGCCTTCTGCGTGTACCCGGCCCGGCGGTCCGGCAGCCGGCGGCGCTTCGTCAGGTAGCGGTAGACGATCTTCTCGGCCGCCTGCACCGGCTCCTTGACCGGGGCCTCGTCCTCCGTCACGTCCGGCACGTCGGTGACGGTGTTGAGCGGCTGGCTCAGCTTCGACCCGTCGCGGTACAGGGCGTTGGCCTTGAGCATCAGCTGCCAGCTCAGCTCGTAGGACCGCTTCACGTCCTCGACGGTCGCCTCGTAGGGCATGTTGATGGTCTTGGAGATCGCCCCGCTGATGAACGGCTGGGCGGCCGCCATCATGCGGATGTGCGACTCGACCGACAGGAACCGCCGGCCGAGCTTGCCGCACTTGTTGGCGCAGTCGAAGACCGGGTAGTGCTCCGCCTTCAGGTGCGGCGCCCCCTCGATGGTCATCGTCCCGCAGACGTACTGGCTGGCCTCGGCCGCCTGCTGCCGGGTGAACCCGAGCGCCCCGAGCAGGTCGAACCCCGGCGACTCGATCAGCTCGGCCGGGATCTTGAGCTGCGTCTTGAGGAAGTCGTCGCCGAGGGTCCAGCGGTTGAACACGAACGACAGGTCGAAGGCCCCGGGGAGCTGACCCTCGACCCGCTGCAGCGCCTCGTCGGTGAACCCCTTGGCCCGCAGCGCGCCCCGGGTGACGTGCGGGCAGCCGTCGAGGGTGCCGGCCCCGCGGCAGTAGCGGACGATGTCCTCGATCTCCGGCTCGGCGTAGCCGAGGCGGCGCAGGGCCGGCGGGATGGAGGCGTTGATGATCTTGAAGTAGCCGCCGCCGGCCAGCTTCTTGAACTTGACCAGGGCGAAGTCCGGCTCGATCCCGGTCGTGTCACAGTCCATTACCAGGGCAATAGTTCCGGTCGGAGCCACTACCGTGACCTGGGCGTTGCGGTAGCCGTGCTTCTCACCGAGTTCGAGCATCCGGTCGGACTCGCGGCGGGCGGCCCCCAGCAACTCCGGCGGACAGTGGGCCGGGTCGATGCCGACAGGGGTGGTGGTCAGCCCCTCGTAGTCGGCGGCCGGGGTGCTGTGGGCGGCCCGGCGATGGTTGCGGACGACGCGGAGCATGGCGTCGCGGTTGGCCTCGTACCGCGGGAACGGCCCGAGTTCGCCGGCCAACTCTGCCGACGTGGCGTAGGAGGCGGCGTGCATCAGGGCGCTGATGGCGCCGGCCTGGGCCCGGCCCGCCGCCGAGTCGTAGGGGATGCCCTGGACCATCAACAGGGCGCCGAGGTTGGCGTACCCGAGGCCGAGGGTGCGGAAGTCATAAGACTTCTGGGCGACGGCGACGCTGGGGAACTGGGCCATGTAGACGGAGATTTCCAGCACCAGCGTCCAAAGGCGGCAGGCGTGGCGGAACGAGTCGGTGTTGAACGCGCCGGCGGCGGTGTCGTAGAAGCGGAGCAGGTTGAGGGAGGCAAGATTGCACGCAGTATCATCTAAAAACATGTACTCACTACAAGGATTTGATGCGTTGATGCGTCCGTCGGCGGGACACGTGTGCCACTCGTTGATGGTCGTGTCGAACTGCACCCCGGGGTCGGCGCAGGCCCACGCCGCGAACGCAATTTCGTCCCACAGCTTGCGGGCCTTGAGCGTCCTGCACGGCTTCGGCGGCCGGTTCTCCCGCGCCGCCTTCACCTTCTCCGTCCGCCAGTACAGCGGCCAGTCGCCGTCCTCGCGGACGGCCCGCATGAACGCGTTGTCCACCCGGACCGAGTTGTTCGAGTTCTGGCCGGAGACGGTGTAGTACGCGGCCGAGTCCCAGTCCGTGTTGTACTCGGCGATCTGCAGGCCGGTGTAGCCCTGCCTGGCGAGCTGGATGGCCCGCTCGACGTAGTTGGCCGGGATCAGGGCGGCGTACGCCTCGCGGACCGCCTTCCGCAGCCCCTGGTTCTTGGTGCGGTCGAACCGCGTGGCCGGGTTCGGGTCGGCCAGGCACGCCTTGATGACGGCGTTCAGGTGGCGGTTGAGTTGCTTCGACCCGGCCACCAGCGCGGCGACCTTCTGTTCCTCGACCACCTTCCAGTTGACGAACTCCTCGACGTCCGGGTGGTCCAGGTCGAGAACCACCATCTTGGCGGCGCGGCGGGTGTTGTAGACGACGATGCCCGAGCCGGTCCGGCGGTTGTCCGGCCAGATGACGAAATTGTGCCCCGACTCGGGCGACTTGTCGTCTGCGGTCGGGCAATCGACCTCGACATCATAGACGTCCATGACGCCGACCGGCTCGACCCACAGGACCTTGTGGTTGTTCGCCCGCAGTTCCCTGACGAACTGATCGTACCCGCCGAACCGGGCCTCGAACTTCCGCCGCAGGCCGCGGAGCGAGGCGATCCGGCCGACGTGCCGCTTGCGGGCGGCGACGTACTGCTCGAACGTGTCGATGGTGTAGCCGGCGTTGATGAGGTCGTAGCCGGTGTTCAGCATCTTCTGGGTAGCGGCCAGCTCTTGCAACTCGCGGGCGTTCCCACGGCCGAGCAGTTCGGCCGACTTCGACCGCCGGTAGCCGGCGGCCCGGTCGGCGTCGGCCCAGAACGTGCCGAACCGGTGCATGCCGTTCTTCGCCCCGCCGTGCGGGAACCGCTCGGTCTGGACGACGTGCTCGCCGAAAGCAGCCAGCTCCCGGCCGTGCAGCCCGGCATGTTCGGCCTGGGTCATGACGCCCAGGTTCGCCGGGTCGTTGTTGTCCACGTCCCCGTCCCGGTGGTGGACGACGCGGCCGTGCAGGTCGTGGCCCATCACGTCGTGGGCGACGAGCCGGTGGAGGAAGTTCTTCCCCTTCATCCCGTCGCGGAGGTGGACCCGCAGGTGGCCGTGCTGGCGGTCGATGGCGCAGGCGAGCAGCGACATGCCGTGCCGCAGGTCGCCGGCCAGGCACGTCTGGTGGTTGGCCAGCCGGACCGGGTGGTCGAAGGTGACGTCGAACCAGCCCTTGTCGGTGGAGACGCGGACGACCTGCTTGCGGCCGGCGTGCCAGGCCCGGGCCGTCTTGGCCTTGTAGCGGCCGGCCGGCGGGTCGTAGCTCAGGACGATGAAGTCCTCATCGGCCTCGGCCAGTTGCTTGACCGGGACCGGGCCGCGGCTGGTGTAGACGAGCGTGTGCGGGGCGAGGCAGGTGCCGCCCGACTTGATGGCCCCGGCCGCGCGGTCGCCGATTTTCAAGAAGCTCATCAACCCGCTGGACTTACCGCCGCCGGAGAGCGGCTCGCCGACCCCGCGGAGGGCGGAGAAGTTCGAGCCCGTACCACTGCCGTATTTGAAGATGCGGGCCTCGCGGACCCACAGGTCCATGATCCCGCCCTCGTTCACCAGGTCGTCCTTGATGCTCTGGATGAAACAGGCATGCGGGGCTGGATGCTCATATGCCGATGTACTCCGCACCACCTCGCCGGTCGCCGGGTCCACCCGGTAATGGCCCTGCGGCGGCCCCTCGATCCCGTAGGCCCAGTGCAGCCCGGTGTTGAACCACTGCGGGCTGTTCGGGGCCGCCATCTGGGCGGCCAGCATGTAGCACGTCTCGTCGTAGAACGCCCGGGCGTCTGCCTCGGTGCCGAAGTAACCGCC
>DASXAN010000038.1:0-1607 GCA_036406755.1 Gemmataceae bacterium | reverse complement strand
GGCTGGTGCGTCATCGGGTACAATCTCCCCCTCAGTTGCGCGAACACGCGGGGGGGATGGCATGTTGCACAGCTTGCTGCTGGCGGTCGCTCTCGGGGCGCCAGCTGGTGAGGGTGACCTGGCCCGGGCCATCGCGGCCGTCCGCGGCGTCGGGCCGAACGGGCAGGGGACGGCGGCCGCGGCCCAGGCGTGGAAGCGGCTGGCCGCCGCCGATGTGGCCGAGCTGCCCGCCCTGCTCGCCGGCATGGACGGGGCGTCGCCGTTGGCCCGCAACTGGCTGCGGTCGGCCATCGACCCCGTCCTCGACCGGGCCGCCCGGGACAAAAAGCCCGTCCCCGCCGCCGAGCTGGAAGGGTTCCTCCGCGACACCCGCCACGACCCGACCGCCCGCCGGTTTGCCTATGAGCTGGTCGTGAAGGCCGAGCCGGCCGCGGCCGACCGCCTCCTGCCGGGGATGCTCGACGACCCCAGCCCCGACCTCCGCCACGACGCCGTCGCCCGCGTGGTAGACGCCGCGGACAAGCTCTTGAAGGACGACAAAAAGGCCGACGCCGAGGCGCAGTTCCGCCGCGCCTTGGCGGCCGCCCGCGACTTCGAGCAGCTCGACGCCATCATCAAGAAGCTCGGCGAGCTGGGCCAGAAGGTCACGCTCGCCGAGCACGTCGGCTTCCTGCGGTCGTGGAAGGTCGTCGGCCCGTTCCCGAACCCGGGGGGCAAGGGGATGGAGACGGTCTACCCGCCGGAGCAAGGGTTGGACTTCGCCGCCGAGTACGACGGCAAGTCCGGGAAGGTGAAGTGGAAGGAGTTCACGTCGAAGGCGGCCGACGGCGTCATCGACCTGAACGACGCGGTCGGGGCGTCGCCGGAGGGGGTGGCCTACGCGGCGGCGGAGTTCCGGTCGAAGGACGCCCGGGCCGCCGAGGTGCGGCTGGGCAGTTTCGTCGGATTCAAGCTGTGGGTGAACGGCGAGCTGGTGCTGGTCCGCGGCGACGCCTACACCGGCTTCGACCCGGACCACTACGTCGCGGCGGTGAAGCTGAAGCCGGGGGCGAACACGATCCTGGTGAAGTTCGCGCAGGAGCCGCCGCCGCCGCAGCTGCCGCCGCCGAACCACTGGCGGTTCATGCTCCGGGTGTGCGACCCGACCGGGGCGGCGATCGCACAAGCGCCCCGTTGAGCGGGGAGCCGGAGGCGACCGCGGGAACGTCTCGCGCGGTCGCCTCCGGCTCCCCGCTCAACGGGGGTGGAGGGAGAGGCATGCGCCGAATGAGCGTGATCATTGTCGGAATACTCGCCCTCGCCGCCGTCGGCGCCGACTGGCGGCAGTTCCGCGGCCCGGCCGGGGCCGGTGCCGCCGCCGGCCCCGCCCCGCCGGCCGACATCGCCGCCGACCGCGGCGTCGCCTGGAAGGCCGACCTGACCGGCCGCGGCGTCTCCGGCCCGGTCGTCGTCGGCGACCGCGTCATCGTCACGGCGTCGTCGGGGCCGCACAACGACCGGCTGCACGTGCTCGCCTTCGCCGCCGCCGACGGCAAGCGGCTCTGGCAGCGGACCGTCTTCGCCACAGGCCCGACCCACTGCCACCCGAAGACGTGCATGGCCGCCCC
>DASXAN010000037.1:0-1684 GCA_036406755.1 Gemmataceae bacterium | reverse complement strand
GCGCTGGAGCAGCTGACCAAGCAGCAGAAGAGCGAGGTGGCGGCGGCGGCCGGCGACGACACCGCCAAGGCGGCGGTGGAGAAGACGGCCCACGTGCAGGCGATCGAGGACGAGCTGCGGCAGAAGCTGGCGACGCGGGTGCAGATCAAGCTGCGGAGCAAGGACAAGGGCCAGATCGTGCTGGGCTTCGACTCCAACGACGACTTCGAGCGGATCGTGGAGACGTTTCGGAAGGCGGCCTGACCCGATTGGCAGCCGCCGTGAGCCCGACGCGCCAGCGAGGGTGGAACTTTCGACCCTCGCTGGCGCGTCGGGCTCACCCACGGCGGCTGCCAATCGGGCGGATGAACCTTTGTCTGAATGTGCCCGTCCCTGTAAGATGAACGGCATCCGGGGCGTAGCTCAGTCTGGCTAGAGCGCGTGGTTTGGGACCACGAAGTCGCAGGTTCGAATCCTGTCGCCCCGACTCCCCTCACATCAACAAATCGCCCACGGCCGGCCCCGGCCGCGTATACAATGAACGCCATCGAACCCGTCTGACACCCATCCCTCGTCCCTCCCGGCGGGGTGCCCGCGGAGCGGGTCGGCCGGCGGAGGCAGCGATGAACCGATGGCTCGTGGGCCTGGCCGCGGCACTCGCGGGGCTGATTTTGCCCCCCGTGAATCACGGGGGGCTAATTGAGGCCGCCGACGTCACACCGCCCGCGGCCCCGTCCGCCGACCGCGGCCGGGAGGCGGTCCGCGGCCGGCCGGCGCTCAACCCGCCGGTCGGCTCCCCCGAGACGTTCGACACCCTCTGGAAGAAGTGGGGCCTGGCGGAGAAGCCGGCCGACTACGCCGCCGCGCTCCGCGACCGCTACGGCCTGCACCCCGCCCCGTACGACAACGGCGGCCTGCCGATGGGCTGCCACGAGGCCCGCGGCCTGTTCGGCAAGGGCGTCGGCACCGACTGCCTGCTCTGCCACGCCGGCACCGTCGCAGGGCGGACGGTCATCGGCCTGGGCAACTCGACGCTCGACCTCGAGGGGTTCCTCGGCGACATGCTCGGCGCCACCCGGCGGGCCGTGTCGTTCCGCCTCAGCTACGTCCGCGGCACGATCGACCCGGTCAGCCCGGCGGCGTTCCTGGCCAGCCTCCGCGACGCCGAGCTGAACGTGCAGGCGCAGATCCCGCTGGACTACTACCACGACCTGTGCAGCGAACCGCCCGCCTGGTGGCAGCTCAAGAAGAAGAAGACCCGGGACTGGACCGGGGCGGTGGACGCCCGCACCACCCGGCTGGACATGGTCACCATCCTCAGCCCGTTCAACTCCGCCGCGTTCGTCAAGAAGCAGGAGCCGGTCTTTGAGGACATCCACGCCTTCGTCATGAGCGTCGAGCCGCCGAAGTACCCGTTCCCGATCGACCGGCGGCTCGCCGCCAAGGGCGAAGCCGTGTTCAAGGACACCTGCGCCCGCTGCCACGGCACCTACGGCGAGCACTGGACCTACCCGAACAAGGTCATCCCGGCGGACAAGGTCGGCACCGACCCGCGGCTGGCCGAGTCGTTCTCGCAGCGCAACGTCCGGCACTTCAACGAGAGCTGGCTCTCCCGGCAGGCCGGCCCGGACGGGCAGCCGTTCGTGGTGGCCGACACGCGGGGCTACCAGGCGCCGCCCCTGGACGGGGTGTGGGCGACGGCCCC
>DASXAN010000036.1:0-4575 GCA_036406755.1 Gemmataceae bacterium | reverse complement strand
GTCGACGAAGTGGGTGGCCTCGATCACGTAGTCGAACTGCGACAGAATCGTTTCGAAGGTGTTCGCAAGCGGGGGCGCAGTGACGTCCCGGACCGCCAGCCACGTCCGGAATTTCTTGCGGAAATAGACCTTGACCAGGGGGTCCGGCGGCTGGACGTCCTTCGCGTGCCACCGCACACCACTTGACGGGGTGTCGCTCATCTTGGCCGTGAAACGCACCGTGCCGTTATTGCCGTTCTTCTCCGGAGAGTAGCTGGGGTGACTTTCATACCAGGGGAACATCCCCGGGTCGCTGTCCAGGATCGGCAGGTCGTTGTAGTCGCGACTCAGCGTGTGATGCTCGTAGGTGGCGACGAGGTTGCTCTCTAACAACACCTGGACGAAGCCGACCTTGAACCTCCTGCCCGGCTCGTTCGTGACGAGGACGACCGCCGCAGAATCCCATGTAGCCGGGCTGATCTTCAGGCTGGTCGCGTCTTCGACGGGTTTCGCCAACTTGTAAGTCGGCGAAAAGGCCTTTTCGAGCGTGAATGGCATCGCTGTTCCCCTGAAATGTGGCGGCCAGTCACTGACGGCACGGGCACCGGCAGATTGACCGGTCGTGAGAAACTGGCGACGGCTCGGACGGGTTGACCCCGACTCGGCCGTCGGCGATCCAAAATGACGTGGCTTTGAGTCTACGCGGGGCGAAACTGCCGGTCAAACAAAAAAGGACCCTCGCAGCACTTTCACATTCGCACCCCGCGGCGCGACGAGAGCCAAGGGCGACAACGAAACAGCCCGACCCAGGTTCGAGTCGGGCTGTCGTGCGGGCTCGGTTTTCGGGTCGTCACGCCACGGCCGTGGCCAGCTTGCCGGCCGCCTTCCGTAGCGCCTCGGCCTTGTCCGTCCGCTCCCAGGTGAACTGCGGCAACTCCCGGCCGAAGTGGCCGTGCCGGGCCGTCTCCCGGTAGATCGGCCGCCGCAGGTCCAGCGACTCGATGATCCCCTTCGGCGTCAGTCGGAAGTGGTCCCGGATCAGGTCCACCAGGTCGCCGTCGGTCAGCCCGTCGCGGACGGTGCCGGCCGTCGTCACCCAGATGTTCAGCGGGTCCGGGTGGCCGATGGCGTAGGACAGCTGCACCTCGCACTGCCGGGCCAGCTTCGCGGCGACGATGTTCTTGGCGATGTACCGGGCCATGTACGCGGCCGAGCGGTCCACCTTGGTCGGGTCCTTGCCGCTGAAGGCGCCGCCGCCGTGCCGGCCGCGGCCGCCGTAGGTGTCCACGATGATCTTGCGGCCCGTCAGTCCGCAGTCGCCGTGCGGCCCGCCCTCGAGGAAGCACCCGGTCGGGTTGATGAAGCACTTGATGGCGTCGGCCGGCACCTTCGCGTCCGGCTTGTCCGGCGTCATCATCACCAGCGGCCCGCGGAGCAGGTCGGCCCGCTCGGCCGAGAGCGTCGGCTTGATGAGCTTGTCGATGATCGCCTGCCGGGCGTCGTCGGAGAACAGCTTCTGCCCGCCCTTCGTCACCATCACCGATTCATCGTGCTGCGTGGACAGCACGACGGTGTGGATGCGGTGCGGAGTGCCGTCGGCGTCGTACTCGACGGTCACCTGGCTCTTGGCGTCCGGGCGGACGAACGGCAGGCCGCCGCTCCGCCGCTGCTCGGCGTGCCGCTCGACCAGCCGGTGGGCCAGGTAGATCGGCAGCGGCATGAGGGTGTGCGTCTCGTCGCAGGCGAACCCGAACATCATCCCCTGGTCGCCGGCCCCGCCGGTGTCCACGCCCATGGCGATGTGCGGCGACTGGGCGTGCAGGTGGCAGTGGACCTTGCACGTGTCGGCGGCGAAGCCGATGGTCGGGTCCACGTAGCCGATCTCGCGGACGGCCGACCGGGCGATCTTCTCGACCGTCTCCGGCTTCAGGTCGGCCCGGGAGGTGACCTCGCCGGCGATGACGACGAGGTCGGTGGTGACGAGCGTTTCGCAGGCGACGCGGCTGCACGAATCGGCGGCCAGGCAGTGGTCGAGGACGGCGTCGGAGATCTGGTCAGCCACCTTGTCCGGGTGGCCCATGGACACGGATTCACTGGTAAACAGGTAGCGGTCCGTACTCACTGGCGGCGCGCCTCGACGGGGGAGGGAAGAGTGGGCAAGGGATTACGTTGGGGGAGATTATAGGGCGGCTGGAAGGATCGGGCAATCGCAACCGGGGGGGGTGCGGCCTACCCACCGGTGGCTTCTCGGATGCAGCCGGGTGACAGCCGCTATCCGTAGTACCGGCCCGCTTTTCTGTCGCGGGCGACAGCCTGACCGGTTAGACTCGTCGGCATGCCCGACGTGACTCACCTGCTGACCGCCGGCGCGGCCGGCGACCCCCGGGCCGCGGCCGAGCTGTTGCCACTCCTGTACGACGAACTGCGCAAGCTCGCCGCCGCCCGGCTGGCCGACGAGCCGCCCGGCCAGACGCTCCAGCCGACTGCCCTGGTCCATGAGGCCTATCTGCGGCTGGTCGGGGGCAGTCAGCCGGACGACTGGAACGGCCGCGGCCACTTCTTTGCCGCCGCGGCCGAGGCGATGCGCCGCATCCTCGTCGAGAAGGCCCGCCGCAAGCGGCGGCTGCGGCACGGCGGGGACCGCCACAAGCAGCCGCTGGACGGGGACGGTCCGGCGGCGGAGCCCGCGGCGGACGCGGTCGACCTGCTCGCCCTGGACGACGCCCTGGACCGGCTGGCGGCCGCGTTCCCCCGCCGGGCGGCGCTGGTTCAGATGAGGTACTTCGCCGGGCTGACCCTGCCGGACGTGGCCGGGGTCCTCGGCATCTCGCAGTCCACCGCCGAGGCCGATTGGACGTACGCCAAGGCCTGGCTGAAGCGGACCATGGGCGGGGCGTGACGGGTCCGTCGGGGGTTTGCCCCCGGGGCGGCGCACTGATTGGCGGGAGGGCCGTCTCCGTGGACGAGAGCCAGGTGTTCGTCACCGCGCTGACGCAACCGGGACCCGCCGAGCGGGCGGCGTACCTGGACGCCGCATGCGCCGGCGACCCGCGGCTGCGGGCCGACGTCGAGGCCCTGCTCCGCGCCCACGAAACCGACCCCGGGTTCCTCGAGCGGCCCGTCGGCATCGGCGACACGCTCCTGCACCGCCACGAGGCGCCAGGCCGGCCGGCCGGCCCCGGGCCGGGCGGCGTCGAGCAGCCCGGGGCCGTCCTCGCCGGCCGGTACACCCTGGTCGAGTCGGTCGGCGAGGGCGGGATGGGGTCGGTGTGGAAGGCGCGGCAGACGGAGCCGGTCCGGCGGCTGGTGGCGGTGAAGGTGCTCAAGCCGGGGATGGACAGCCGGCAGGTGCTGGCCCGGTTCGAGGCGGAGCGGCAGGCACTCGCCCTGATGGACCACCCGCACATCGCCACCGTCCTCGACGCCGGCGCGGCCCCGGACGGCCGGCCGTTCTTCGTCATGGACCTGGTGGACGGCGTGCCGATCACCCGGTTTTGTGACGACCACCGGCTCACCGTCCCGCAGCGGCTCGGGTTGTTCGCGGCCGTCTGTCGGGCGGTCCAGCACGCCCACCAGAAGGGGGTCATCCACCGCGACCTGAAGCCGTCCAACATCCTGGTGGCGGCCGGCGACGAGGGGCCCATCCCGCACGTGATCGATTTCGGGATGGCCAAAGCCACCGACCCGCAGGGGGCGGGCCAGACGGTCCGGACGGAGGTGGGCCTGCTGCTGGGCACGCCGGAATACATGTCCCCCGAGCAGGCCAGTCCGGACGCGGTGGACGTGGACACGCGATCCGACGTCTACTCCCTGGGGGTACTGCTGTATGAGCTTCTGGCCGGCCGTCCGCCAGTGTCGCGGGGCGGCGGGGCGCGTGCGGGGCTACTGGAGGTACTCCGCGCGATCCGGGAGGAGGACCCGCCGCCGCCGAGCACGGCGCTGGCTGCGACGGCCGACCTGCCGGCGCTGGCCGCCCGCCGCGGGGTCGCCCCGGCCCGGCTGCCGCGGCTGGTCCGGGGCGAGCTGGACTGGGTGGTGATGAAGGCGCTGGAGAAGGACCGGAACCGCCGGTACGAGACGGCCAGCGCCTTCGCCGCCGACGTGCAGTGTTTCCTGCGCGACGAGCCCGTGCTGGCCGGCCCGCTGTCGGCGGGCTACCGGCTCCGGAGGTTCGTGTGTCGCAACAAAGTGCTGGTCCTGGCCACGGCTGCGGCGGTGCTGATGCTCGCCGGCACGGCCGTCGCCGTCGGGGTGGCCTGGCGCGACGCCGCGGCCGCCCTCCGGAACGAGCAGGCGGCCCACTGGCGCGAGGCCGAGCAGCGGGGCAAGACGGAGGCCGAGTTGGCCGCGAAGCTCCTCCTCCTGGCCCGGCGAGAGTGGGAGGATTGCCGGATCGACCAGGCCGGTGCCTATTTGCAAGACTGCCCGCCGTCTCGCCGCGGTCCCGAATGGCGTTACCTCGACCGCATGTGCCGCGCCGAGGTCGCCCGACTTCCGGTGCGGTTGTCCGGCTCCGCGCACCAGATGACCTTTGCACCGAACGGGACGTCCGTGGCGGTCGGAGACTCGAAGGAAGTCCGGGTGTGGGATCCCGAT
>DASXAN010000035.1:0-5297 GCA_036406755.1 Gemmataceae bacterium | reverse complement strand
GAGGTCGGCGAGGGACGCGTCGGCGGTTGGGGTGGCGGAAGCCATGCGGGGTCGGTCACTCGGTACGGGTCGGGACGGATAGGAGACAGTCCATTGTAGCGGGGCTGGGCGAGCCGGGAGCGTCAGCGACCGAAGCCACTCCGGTCGCTGACGCTCCCGGCTCGCCAACATGGCCAATTCCCTTGACACCCCCGCGGCCGGGTCGCTACTGTCAACCCGTTGCCGTTCCCCATCACCCGGCGGCCCCGATGAGTACCGGCGCGCCCCGCTGCCCGGCCTGTGGCCGCGAATTCCCGATCCAGATGCCGGCCCTCTGCCCCGGCTGCGGAAGCCCCACCGACCGACCGCCGAAGGGACCGCCGCCCGAGCCGGGGGCCGTCACCCTTCTGCAAGGCACCACGGCCGACGACGGCAACCCGTACACGGTCATCGGCGGCCGGCCGATCCCCCGCTGCCCGGCGTGTGACGCCCGCCTGCCGGCCGACGACGCTCCGCACTGCGACCAGTGCGGCTGGGACCGGGCCGCCGGCCGCAAACTGGCGAAGACCTACCCGCCGATTAACCGCACCTGGGAGGCCGGCTGGTCGTTCCACACCCGTGTGATCATTTTCGCCGTCTGCCAGGTGCTCAACGTGGCCAGCGCGGCCCTGATCTACCAGGTGGACGGCCGGGCGGTGACGTCGGCCGGCGGGTTCGTCGTGGCGGTCGTCTGTCAGGCGTTGTTGCTGGGCACGTTCGACCGGCTGGTGCTGACCCGCACGCCCCGGGGCAAGGTGACGCTGACGCAGCAGTGGCGGGTGGGGTTCTGGCCGCTGGAGCCGAAGACGCTGCGGTGGCGGGAGCACGAGGAGGTCCGCGTCCTGCACGCGGAGGCGGGGATTCTGGAGTGGGTGATGTTCGTGGGGCTGCTCACGACGACGCTGATCGGCGGCCTGGTGTGGTACTGGTACATGATCCGGTCGGGGCACGTGAAGGCGGCCTTGTGCAAGGACCTTGGCGACCCGGTGACGCCGCTGTACCTGGGCACAGACACCGAGCGGGCGGAGGAGATCGCGGTGGCGGTGAGCGAGGCGACGGGCCTGCCGTGGCGGCCGCACGGGGGGTGAGAGGAACCGTGGAGCGGCGGCACCCGGTCCAAATCAACCGCACCCGCCCCGGCGCGATGTCTGCTATAATCCCCCCATGCGCATCCTCGTCACCGGCGGCGCCGGCTACATCGGCAGCCACACCGTCAAGCTCCTGCTCGCCCGCGGCCACGACGTCCGCGTGCTGGACAACCTCGTCTACGGCCACCGCGCCGCCGTCCCCGCCGACCGCCTCACCATCGCCGACCTGGCCGACGCCCCGGCCGTCGACCACGTCCTCATGGCCCACCGGATCGAGGCCGTCGTCCACTTCGCCGCCTTCGCCGCCGTCGGTGAGTCGGTCAAGCACCCCGGCCGCTACTGGCAGAACAACCTCGTCAACACCCTCACCCTGCTCGACCTGTGCCGCCGCCATGGCGTCGGCCGCTTCGTCTTCTCCAGCACCTGCGCCACCTACGGCATTCCCGAAACGGTGCCGATCACCGAGGACACGCCGCAGCGGCCGATCAACCCCTACGGGCAGACGAAGCTGGCCGTCGAGAAGGCCCTGGCCGACTACGCCGCCGCCTACGGCCTCGGGTACGCCGCCCTGCGGTACTTCAACGCCGCCGGCGCCGCCCCGGACGGTTCCATCGGCGAGGACCACCACCCCGAGACGCACCTGATCCCGCTCGTGCTCCAGGTCGCGCTCGGCCAGCGGCCGCACATCGAAGTGTTCGGCACCGACTACCCGACGCCGGACGGCACCTGCATCCGCGACTACATTCATGTCGATGACCTGGCCGACGCCCACCTGCGGGCGCTCGAGAAGGTCGAGGCGGGCAAGGGCATGTGCCTGAACCTCGGCACCGGCCACGGGTACACGATCCGCGAGGTCATTAAGACGGCGGAGAAAGTGACGGGCAAGTCGATCGCGGCGAAGGACGGGCCGCGGCGGCCGGGCGACCCGCCGGCGTTGGTGGCGGTCGCCGACCGGGCCCGGCAGGTGCTCGGGTGGACACCACGGCACCCGGAGCTGGGGCAGATCGTCGAGACGGCGTGGAACTGGCACCGCACCCACCCGCACGGGTATGCGGATAAGTGACGGGAGCCGCTTGCGGCTATGCGGGCCGTTGCTCGCATAGCCGCAAGCGGCTCCCGTCACTTGAATTCGTGCTCCTTCGTGGGGAACGCCCCGTCCCGGACCTCGCGGCAGTATGCCGCCGCCGCCGCCCGGACCGCGTCGCCCAGCTCGGCGTACCGCTTGACGAACCTCGGCCGCACATCGTCGAACAGCCCGAGCATGTCGTGGGCCACCAGCACTTGCCCGTCGCACCCGGCCCCGGCCCCGATGCCGATCGTCGGGATCGGGATGGCCGCCGTCACCTGGGCCGCCAGCTCCGCCGGCACGCACTCGACCACGACCGCAAACGCCCCTGCGTCGGCCACCGCCTTCGCGTCGTCGATCAGCTTCGCGTCCCGCTGCACCCGGAACCCGCCGAGCTGGCGGACCGACTGCGGCGTCAGCCCGACGTGGGCCATCACCGGGATGCCGGCGTTGACGATCTTGCGGATCTGCTCGGCGCTGCGGCCGCCGCCCTCCAGCTTGACGGCGTGGGCGTCCCCCTCCTTGATCAGCCGGCCGGCGCTGGCCAGCGCTTGCTCCGGCGACAGTTGGTAGGTCATGAAGGGGAGGTCGGCGATCACCAGCGCCCGCTTCGCCCCACGGGCGACGCAGCGGGTGTGGTAGATGACTTCGTCGAGGGTGACGCGCAAGGGGTGATCGTGGCCCTGGACGACCATGCCGAGCGAGTCGCCGATGAGCAGGGCGTCCACCCCGGCCTGGTCGAACAGGCGGGCGGTGGTGTAGTCGTAGGCGGTGAGCACGGCCAGCCGCCGCCCGCGGGCCTTGGCGGCGACGAACTCGGGCACGGTGACGGGCTTCGCGGCGGCCGGCGGCGGGGAGGACATGCGACGGACTCCGCGGGTGACCTGCCCATAGATTACGCCCCGGGGCGGCTCGTGTCCCGGCCGGCCCGGCAGTACAGTGTACACACCAGGGCGAGCGCCCGCCCGGGAGGGCCGATGGACGACCCCGCGGCGACCGACGAGTTGCTGGCCCGCGCCGCCCGCGGCGAACGGGCGGCGTTCGACGAGCTGTTCGCCAGCCACCGGGACCGCCTCGGCCGGGCCGTCGCCCTCCGTCTGGACCGCCGGCTGGCCGCCCGGGTGGACGCCTCCGACGTGGTGCAGGACGTGTGCCTGGAGGCGTTCCGCCGGCTACCGACCTACTTGCAACGGCCGGACATGCCGCTGGACATGTGGCTGCTGTGGCTGGCCCGGGAGCAGGTGCTGATGACCCATCGTCGGCACCTGCGGGCGGACAAGCGGGCCGTCGGCCGGGAGGTGGCCCCGCTGCCGGCCGACTCGTCAGCGGCGATCGTGCGGACGCTAGCCGGGGCCGGGCCAACGCCGAGCGGGGCGGCGGCCGCGGCCGAGCTGGCCGACAAGCTCCGGCAGGCGCTGGAGCGGCTCGACGACGACGAGCGGGAGCTTATCCTGACGCGGCACTTCGAGCAGCTCGGCAACCGGGACGTGGCGCAGCTGCTCGGGATAAGCGAGGCGGCGGCGAGCAAGCGGTACGTGCGGGCACTGGAGCGGCTGCGGGGCATCTTGCTGGCGATGGGCGCCGTGTGAGGGGACTGTGGCCGACGCCTCCGTGCTCCTGGGGCAGCTCGCCGACGAGTTCACCGGCCGGGTCCGCGCCGGTGAGCCGCCGGACGTGGAGGACTACGCCCGCCGCCATCCGGCCCTGGCCGACCGCATCCGCGCCCTGTTCCCGACGTTACTCATGCTCGAAGGGCTGGCCGGCCGGCCGGCCGCCGACCGGGCCGGGGAGGCGTTCGGTCCATACCGGCTGGTCCGCGAGGTCGGCCGCGGCGGCATGGGGGTCGTCTACGAGGCGGTCCACGAACCGCTGGGCAAGCGGGTGGCGCTGAAGCTGCTGTCGGCCCACGCCGCGGACGGGCCGGGGGCGCTGGAGCGGTTCTTTCGCGAGGCCCGCACGGCTGCCGGGCTGCATCACACGAACATCGTCCCGGTGTTCGACATCGGCGAAGTCGGCGGCACGCCGTACTACGCGATGCAGTTCATCGCCGGCCGCGGGCTGGACGCGGTGCTGCGGGCCGGGCCGGCTGCCACCGTCGCCCCGCTGACGATCGCCGACACGGTGATGGGCGACGTTGCCGCGCTCGCCGGAGGCTCGCGGCTAAACAACGGATCAGTTACTCAACCACCTCACCGCCTCACCACCTCACCACCCAGTTACTTCCGCTGGGTCGCCGACCTCGGCACCCAGGCGGCCGACGGCCTCGACTACGCCCATCGCCGCGGCGTCGTCCACCGCGACGTCAAGCCGTCCAACCTGCTGCTCGACGACCAGGGCGTGCTCTGGATCAGCGACTTCGGCCTCGCCCGCCGGATCGACGACCCGGCGCTGACCCGCAGCGGCGCCCTGGTCGGCACGCCGCGCTACATGTCACCGGAGCAGGCGGCTGCCGCCCGCCGGCCGGTCGATCACCGGACCGACGTCTACAGCCTCGGCGTGACGCTCTACGAGTTGCTCACCCGCCGCCCGGCGTTCGACGGCCCGACTCCGCTCGACGTGGTCCGGCAGATCCTCGAGCGGACACCGACTCCGCCGCGGGCGATCGACCCGGCCGTGCCGCGAGACCTGGAGACGATTGTCCTGAAGGCGATGGCCCGCCGGCCGGAGGATCGCTACCCGTCGGCCGCCGCATTGGCCGACGATCTGCGGCGGTGGCGGGACGACCGGCCGATCGCCGCCCGACGAATCGGCCCGGTCGGCCGGCTGGTCCGGTGGGCGCGGCGGAACCCGGCCGTCGCCGGGCTGACCGCCGCCGTGTTCGCGCTCTTACTGCTGACGGCGGCGGTCAGCGGGGTGGCGGTGCTCACCATCGGCCGTGAGCGGGACCAGGTCAAGGCGGAGCGGTACCAAGTCCGCAAGGCACTGGCCGCCAGCCTCGTCAGCCAGGCGAGGGTCGAGTTGCGGTCCGACCGGCAGGGGCGGCGGTGGGACGTGCTCGACCTGCTCCGCCGGGCGGTCGAACAGGCCGACGGGCTGGCTCCGACCGACGCCCCGGGCCGGGCCGATCTGCGGGGGTTGGCTTCCGTGGCGCTGACGCTGCGGGACGTGCGGACGATCCGGGAGCG
>DASXAN010000034.1:0-10605 GCA_036406755.1 Gemmataceae bacterium | reverse complement strand
GGCGCCTCGGGGAAGCGGGGGTAGAGTTTTTTCTCGGTGAGCGTGGCGGCGTCCCAGGCTTTGAGCGTGCGGTCCTCGGCGAGCGAGTAGAGCGTGCGGCCGTCGGGGCTGTAGGCGAGCCGGCTCACCGGGCCTTCGTGGGCGAACTGCGCCTTGACCAGCTTCCCGCCGGCCGGCGACACCTCCCAGACGCGGATGCTCTTATCGACGCCGGCGGCGGCGAGATGTTTGCCGTCCGGGTGCCAGGCGACGGCGTAGAGCCAGTCGGTGGCGTCGTTGAGCGAGTAGAGCCGCTGCCCGGTCGCCACGTCCCACACTTTCACCGAGCGATCGGCTCCGGCCGAAGCGAGAAGTTTGTCGTCCGGGCTGATGGCGACGGCGTAGACGGAGTCACTGTGGTCCTGGAGCGTGTGCTTCGCCGCGCCGGTGCTCACGTCCCAGACGCGGACGGTGCGGTCGTAGCCGGCGGAGGCGAGCAGCTTGCCGTCGCGGCTGAACGCCAGGCCGAGGACGGAGTCGGTGTGGCCCTTGAAGGCGACCGGCTCGCCGGCGACGCGGGTGCCGTCGAGGGCGTAGACGCGCAACTCGGCTGGCTTACCCGGCGTGCCGCCGGCGACAGCCAGCCGGTCCTGCGAGACTGCGAGCACCGACACGGGGCCGTGCATGACCGGCTGGACGTGGAGGAGGTCGCCGGACTTCGGGTCGAGGAACAGGACGCGGCCGTAGTCGCCGGCGGCGAGGAACCGCCCGTCCGGGTGGTACGCCAGCCCGGCGACCGGCGCCGACTTGGGCGAGCCGGGAGCGTCAGCGCCCGGAGTCGAGCCGGCGAGGATCAGGAGCGTCAGGAGTGACCAGCGGAACAACGTCATGGCGGGAAGCTCGCGGTGGCAGGAGTCAACCACCAGTTTATCACCGGCGGAGCACCCGGCGAACGACCAACGTGACCAGGGACAGGGTGATAGCGAGAAGGATGCTGAGGCTGATCAAATCCGGGAACGTGTAGATGTCGTTCCGAATGATCGGGTGCCGTTCGATGGGTGTCTGGTCCGCGGACGGGGCGAAGTACACCTCATCCGTCCCGGGGCGGGGTGACGAATGGTCCTCGAACTCCGTCAGCCAGAGCGAATTGCCGGCCGGGATCGGCAGGCGCAGCTCGTTGGCGAGCCAAATACGGTTCGTCTCGGACACGGCGTTGGCCCAGACGGCCCTGCCCGGCCAGTCCGCCCCGCCGTCCAGCGCGCCGGCGAAGCGACCGTCGCCGATGAAGTAGACCCGCAGTAGCCGCCGCGGCGGATTGGCCTTCGCGCCGCGCTGGTCCTCAGGCTCGCGGTACGGGAAGAACGGGCGGTTGGTCTGGAACGTCATGCGGACGGCCGTCGTTCCGACGTTTGGCGCGTCTGCCACGGCCTTGGCGATCTTGAACGCGGTGACCGTCCAGCCGGCCTTCGTGTACGGGGCCAGCCACGCGGTCAGGGCCGGGCGAGATTCGTACCCGTGTTCGCCGAGCCAGCGGTTGAGGGCGGCCGGGTCGTCGGCCGCCAGCACGGATGCGTCGTAGCCGCCGACGCGGGTTTGCTCCAGCACTTGCACGCTGGCGGCCGGCGCATCGCTGACTCGCCTTCCAGACCCGCAGCCGATCCCGAAACTCGGCTCGTAGACGGCCTTCGTCACGATCCGCGGCGCTGTGACGTCGGCGAGGTGGCGAAACACTTCGTCGCCGGACTCGGCCAGCGTCGGCTTCGTCGGCGTCGGCACCAGAAAGCCGAAGTCCTTCGCCGGTGTGGCGAACGTGGCCCGGCGGACGAAGTGTTCCGTCCGTGCCGCCGCGTCCCACAGGATGATGGCACTCTCGTCGCCGATATCGACGTACTGGCCGCGCGGCGGGGCGGGCGCGCAGGCAAGTGCGGCGGCGGCCGCGAAAAACAGACACGAACCGACCAGGAGCGGACGCAGGTTCATGGCGACAGTCTCCGCCGATTGCGGCGGGGTGAAGCGACCCGCCGTCAGAATTGACGCCGCGGCCGGTGCGGTTATTCCGCCGGCCGGATCACCGCCGCGGCAGGTCCCGCACCCGCCACGCCTGCTCGACCGTCTCCGGTTCCAGCGACCCGCCGCCGGTCACCCGGAACACCGGGGATTGCAGTTGCGTCAGCGTCTGCCGGCCGAAGTGGACCGTGTCCAGTTCCAGCTCCGGGTCGGCGTGGAAGGCGATGAAGTCGCCGTCGTCCTGGCCGAAGTACCGCAGGCCTTCGGGGTCCTTGTCGTGCAGCACGCCGGACGCCATGTCCACCGGCACCCAGCCGACGCCGCGGGCGAAGAACTCCGCCTTGACGTGCTCCTGGAAGTAGGCCACCCCGCCGACCTTGTCCGCCGGGTCGGCCGACAGCGCCCACCGGCCGTAGAGCGTCCGGGCCGGCACGCCGTTGGCCCGCAGCGCCGCCACCACCAGGATCGACAGCCCGCCGCAGTCCGACCCGGTCGAGCGGCACACGGCCGAGGCGTGGCGGTCCATCTCCGGCCGGTATTCGTAGGCGAACTTCGCCTTGATGGCGCAGAACACGCGGCGGGCGAGGTCCACGTCGGACTCGCCGGCGGCCCGCATCAGGTTCGCGTCCTTGAGCCAGGCGCGGCACGGGGCGGCGGACATGTCGGCGTCGCCGCGGTCGGCGAGGTACGCGGTCCGATCGGCGGCCGACAGGTCGGGCACGGCCAGCGGCTTCTCGTCGGACCGCAGCGGCCGTAGGTGCCGGGAGCGGAGCGTGACCTCGTAGCTGACGCGGATCGGGATGCCCGTCTTGAGCGCGTCGGTGCCAGCCGGCACCCGGGCGCGGAGGACCGCCCGGGCGAGCGGGCTAAGATCCTTCACGACCTCGGCGTCGCCGGGTTCGAGCCGGGACGTGGGTTTGGTCTGGCCGGTCAGCTCGGGCGCCTGGCCGGCGAACACGACCCACTCGGCGGCCCGCATGTTGGGGCAGCGGACGTCGGCCGTCAGCACGGCCTCGACCCGCTTGGCGTCCGCGACGTCGAGCACGTAGCCGGCGGCTCGGCGGGGGCAATCGGCAGGGCGGCGAAGAGGAGGGGGAGCATCGCGGTTCTCGCGGGTCAGACGCTTTCGACGATGTGCCTGAGGATGTCCATGATCCGCAACAGGTTGTCGGTGTATCCCTCCGGCGCGTCGATGGTCAAGGTCGGCGCGGCGAAACGGCCCGCCGTCATTGCTGACGGCGGGCCGTCGCGGTTGTCACGCGGAAGTGCCGGGCTCGGCCCGTCAGGCCGGCCGCCGGGCGGCCCGCCGCCGACGGACTACCAGCCCGAGGCCGCCGATTCCGAGCAGGGCCAGGCTCGACGGCTCCGGGACCGGGCTGGCGACGAGCTGGATGCCGTTGATCGGCGAGCTGAAGCCGCCGCCGCTGCCGGTCGCCGTCAGCGTCAGGTCGCCGCTCAGGCCGGGGATGACGACGTAGTTCTGGCCGACGACGTAGCTGTTGGTGTAGTCGGTGTTGGCCAGGTCGGTGGTGGTCACGGTGATGCCGTTGGCGGTGTACTGGCCGGTGGTGGTGGCCGCGCCGTTGTTGCCGTCGGTGTAGATGTACAGGTCGTACAGGGCGAAGTGGATGCCGGTGACGGTGACGCTGGTGCCGCCGATGCCGGAGTCGAGGAAGCCCCGCATCAGCTGCTGGTCCGGGTCGGTCGTGCCGCTGGCGATGGTGTTCAGGTTGCCGACGCCGCCGGCGGCGTTGTAGCTGATGGCGGTCGTGGGGCTGAACAGGGGGGTGGCGTTGGAGTCGTGCTGGCCGGACAGGCCGCTGACGCCGTTGCCGGTGTCGGCGTTCCAGTTGGTCTGGGCGACGCCCGGGGCGCCGGCCGTGGTGCCGAAGGACACTGTCGTGAAGTTGCCGAAGTCGAACCCGACCCGTACCGGCTGGGCCGCCGCCGACCCCGGCCCCCACACCGCCGCGACGACCACACCGACCCAGGCGAACCGTGACGTGCGCATTGTCCCCTCCCGGACTGTTGGCGACTCCCAAATCGGGGTTTTCCAAACTGTGTCCGGAAAGGTAGGTCATGGCCGGCGGAACGCAAGCGACCGGCCCGCGGCCGACACCGGCCGGGGCGTGGTCAAAATTTGCATTATCGGTAATCTGGGTAATCCGGGCAGATTGGTTCCCACCGCCGCGGATGGCGGGCGGCCCACAGCTTACTACCTGTTAAACAAGAACTCCCGCCCCGTCAGCACGCCCCAGGCCAGGTCCTCCAGCGCCTCCCGCCGGTCCGCGCCGGCCTTGGCCGCCTCGGCCAGCAGGGCGGTCAGCTTCGCCCGCTCCGCCGGCGTCGCCGGGCGGGACAGCGCCCGCAGGAACAGGTCGTCGATCACGGCATCGTCCGACAGCTTCGCGGCCAGCCACCGCGACACCAGCGACTCCTTCGCCCGCAGCTTGTCGTTGAGCGTCTGGCCGTTGTTCAGGTGCAGCGCCTGCGTCACGCTCGCGTCCTGGGTCCGCTCGCACGAGCACGCCTGCATCCGCTCCGGCCGGCCGAAGGCGTCGAGTAGGCGCGAAACGAGTTGCACGTCCGGCAGCTGCTGTGCCCGCACCCCCTTCGGGTACAAACCCGTCGGCACCACCGCCACCGTGCCGGCCCCGGTGCGGATCGTGTTGAACGGCGTCGGCACGCCCGTCACCTGCGAATAGGCATCGAGGATCACCTCGGCCGGCAGCCGGCGGATCAGGTAGTGCGAGTAGAACCGGTCGTCCGCTTCCGCCCCCGCCGCCGGGCGACCCGCAAGCGGGTACCCCGCCGACCGCTGGTACGTCGCCGAGTTCATCACCCGCCGAATCAGGTGCTTGACGTCGTAGCCGTGGGCGACGAAGTCCTTCGCCAGCGCGTCGAGCAGCTCCGGGTTGGTCGGCGGGTTGGTCGCCCGCTGGTCGTCCTCGGCCTCGACCAGCCCGCGGCCCAGGAAGTTCCGCCAGACGCGGTTGGCCAACGCCTTGGCGAAGTAGGGGTTCTCGGGACTGGTCAGCCAGTCGGCGAAGACCTGGCGGCGGTCGCGGGGGTCGTCGAAGGCCAGCGGCTTGCCGTCGAGCGGGGCCGGCGGCATGGGCACGCCCTTCCGCAGGTGCGGCACCTCGCCGGACGGCAGCGACTGCACCAGCACCTCGCCGGTGCGGTCGCCGTTCTTCAGCCCGACCCGGCCGAACAGGTTGACCAGCGACCAGTACTGGTCCTGGGTCCATTTTTCGAGCGGGTGGTTGTGGCACCTGGCGCAGGCGACCGACATGCCGAGGAACGTCACGGCCGTCGTCTCGGTCAGCTCGGCCGGGTCCTTGTGCAGGACGAAGTAGTTGCACGCCCCGTTGTCGAGCGAGTCGCCCTGGACGGTGACGAGGTCGCGGGCGAACCGGTCCCACGGCCGGTTCTCGGCGACGGCCCGGCGGACCCAGCGGTAGTACGCCCACATCGCCGGGGCCGGCAGCTTCCGGTTCGACACCAAGAGCACGTCCGACCACTTGTACGACCAGTAGTCCACGAACTCCGGCCGGTCCAGGAGCGCGTCGATGAGGCGGGCCCGCTTGTCCGGACGGCTGTCCGCGACGAACGACTTGACCTCCTCCGGCGGCGGCAGCGAGCCGGTGCAGTCGAGGAACGCCCGGCGGATGAACTCGGCGTCGGTACACGGCCCGGCCGGCGGGATGCGGAGCGCTTCGAGCTTCCGCAGCACGAGGTCGTCGATGAAGTTGGACCGCGGCGATTGCGCGAACAATCGCGGATCGACGGCGTTGGGCAGCGGCACGGTCACGGTCGCGGCGGCGACGAAGTTCGAGTACCAGACGCTGACGGCCGCCTCACCCGGCCCCATGACCGTCACCCGCCCGTCCTCGTCCACGGTGGCGACTTGCTCGCCGGAGGAGGAGAACTTGGCCCAGGCGGTCACGTCCTCGGCGTGGCCGTCGGAGTACCAGGCGCGGACGACGACGCGGAGCTGGTCTTTCGGCTTGACGACCGCGGCGGCGGGGAACAGCTCCAGCCGTTGCAAGGCCGGGGCGTCCGGCCGCGGGGCGGGGGCGCCGGAGGCAATCCAGTCGTGGATGCGGCGGTACTCCTCGGAATCCGTCTCGAACCGCCGGCCGCCGCCGTGCTTGACGGCCCGTGTCGGCTTCAAGAGCATCAGGCTCTCGTCCGGCGCGGTCCGGTCCACGCGGCGGGCGTGGGCCTGGCGGGTCAGGGCGAAGTGGTCGGCCGCCGGGTCGAAGCCGCGGAGTGACAGCTTGAACCCGCCCTTGCCGGCCAGCGCCCCGTGGCAGGCGCCGGAGGCGCACCCGGCCCGTGTCAGCACCGGCTCGACGTGGTTGCGGAAGTCCGGCACGGCCGGCTCCTTCGCCTTCGCCACGGTGACAGTCGCCGTCGCCGTGCGGCCGGCGACGGTGGCGGTGACGGTCGCCGTGCCGTCGCCGGCGGCGCGGACGACGCCGGCGGCGTCCACGGTGCAGACGGCCGGGTTGGATGAGGTGAACGCGGCGTCGGCGGTGCGATCGGCGACGGCCCGGCCGGCCTCGGCGTCGAGGACGAGCAGCCTCTGGCTGGCCCGCGGCCCGGCGAGCGGGACCGTCGCCGGGGCGACGGTCAGCTCGGCGGCGCCGGCGGCACCGGAGAACGCGAGTGCGGCGATCAGGGTCAGCGTGCGCATGGTGCTCAGCCGTGTCTCGGTCACTCGGCGGGCGGGGGCGTTGAGCCGTTCGGCCGCCGCGATGCCAGTTCTTGCCGCAGGCGGACCAGTTCGGCCTGGGCGGCGTCGGCCCGCTGCCGCTCCTCCGCGGCCCGCCGGGCCTCTAGTTCGCCGCGGAGCGGTACGACGTTTCCGTCCGAATCAAGAAACCGCAGCCAGAGGTCCTCGTGGCCCTGGAACTCACCCCGCCACGTGCCGATCCATAGCCCCAGCTCCTCGCTCCACAACCAACCGCGGCCGTTCGGCTCGATCGGGACGTACCGCCGCTTGGCCAGCCGCCAGCCTTCGAGCACCTGGGTGGACGGGTCGTAAATGAAATACTCTGGTGTCTGGAACGTCCGCTCGTAGAGGGTCTTCCGGGTCGTGTGGTCCTCATCGGCCGTGGTGGGCGACGACAACTCGATGATGACGTCCGGGTAACGGCCGTTCTCGTCCCAGACGGCCCAGTACAGCCGGTCGCGGTCGTGGTCGATCTCCGGTCCTTGAACGAAGAAGAAGTCCGGCCCGGAGTAATCTCGGTTCCGCACCTGGCGGGCGCTGAAGTAGATGAACATGTTGCCGCCGGTGTAGAAGTCCTTCCGGCCGGCGAGGCGAACCTCCACCGACTCGATCAGGAGGTTCATACAGGCGCGGTGCCAGGGGGATTCCAAGGGTTGTTCGTCCGTCTCGGGCAGGTTGGTCGGCGGGGCCGGGACCGCCCCGGTGGGTGTCGCCATCGCCGTCTCCTTCAAAACAACTCTTCGATCGGCTTCACCGAGTAGTCCGCCAGTGGGATCGGGCGGTTCTGCGGCCCGGGCAGGTCCTTGTGCGGGTCCAGGCCCAGCCCCCTGTACACCGTCGCCGCCACCTCCGCCGGCGTCACCGGCCGCGACTTCGGGGCGTACCCCAGCGCGTCCGACTCGCCCACCACCCGCCCGCCCTTGATCGGCCCGCCGCCGAGCAGGATCGTCCAGCAGCCGGGGTGGTGGTCCCGCCCGCCGGCCGGGTTGATCTTCGGCGTCCGCCCGAACTCGCCCACGCCCAGCACCACCGTCGTCTCCAACAGGCCCCGCTCGGCCAGGTCTTCCAGCAGGGCCGAGTACGCGTTGTCGAAGCTCGGCACGACCAGCTCGGCCATCTGCTTGATGTCGGTGAACGGCTTCGACCCGTGGATGTCCCAGGTGATCTCGCTGAACACCGTCTCGAACATGTTCACGGTCACGAACCGCACGCCGGCCTCGATCAGCCGGCGGGCGAGCAGGCACGACTGGCCGAACCGCGTCCGGCCGTAGCGGTCGCGGGTGGCGGCCGGCTCCTGGTCCAGCGCGAACGCCGACCGGGCCAGCGGGCTGGACATGAGCTTGTACGCCAGGGCGAAGTCGTCGTCGAGCTGCTTGGCGGCCGGGCTGGTCTCGAACGCCTTCGCGGCGGCGTCCACGGCGTCCCGCAGCCGCTGCCGGCGGTCGGCCCGGACGGCGGAGACGTAGTCCGGCGGCAACAGATCGGGGACCTTGAACTTCGGATCCTCGGGGAAGGCGTTGAGGACGAACGGGTCGTGCGTCTTGCCGAGGTAGCCGGCGGTCTGGCCGTGGGGCATGTTGCCGCCGGTGTTGCCGATCGGCCGGGGCATCAGGACGTGGGCGGGCAGCTCGCCACGGCCGCCCTTGAGGTAGCCGAGCGCGCAGCCGAAGTGCGGGTGCTCGACGCCGCCGGTGAACAGCCGGCCGGTCTGCATCAGCTGGTGGCCGCTGTCGTGGACGGCACTGGCCGTGTGGTAGACGGTGCGGATCAGCGAGAACTTGTCGGCGTGCTTGGCCGTCCGCGGGAAGACTTCGGTGACACGGATGCCGGGGACGTTGGTGTCGATGGTCTTGAACGGGGAGCGGACCTCGGCCGGGGCGTCCGGCTTGGGGTCCCAGGTGTCGAGTTGGCTGGGGCCGCCGACGAGGAACAGCAGGATGCAGTTGATATCGCCGTCTTTGACGGCGCCGCGGGCCTTCGCCCCGAGGAACGACGGCAGCGACAGGCCGAGCGGGGCAAGGGCGCCGGCGTGGAGGAAGTCGCGGCGGGAGAGGCCGTCGCAGAACCGGACGGGGCGCGGGGCGTCGAGGCGGAGCATGTCGAGTCCCCCGGGGCGGGCGCGAGCAGAGGCGGTCAGGGTTTAGCGTACCGGCGGGCGGGGGGCGGGGTCAATGAGCCGGTGTCCGGCCGGCCGCCGCAAGAACATCTTTTTTGGACGGGACATCTTGGGACATTTTGGGACATTTCAGGCCGGGCCGAACGCGGGCGGGCACGGGCCGGATGCTCGCCGCTGGAAGCGTAGGGTATGGAAGTCCAGATGCAAGCGGCGGGATGGGACCGGGCGGGCGTGGGGTTGGAGTCCCGGCTTTAGCCGGTCTTGGGGTCGGAGAAAACCGGCTAAAGCCGGGACTCCAACACACCCGCCGGGAGGGATCAACGACCGCCGAACACGTCCGCGGCCTTGGCCCGGAGCAGGCAGGGCCATTCGCCGCCGGCGAAGCCGACGACCTGCTCGCCGACGCGGTGCCAGCGGGTGCCGGATACCTGCCCGATCGCGATCGGCGGCGACAGCGCCGGCAGGTCGGCCAGTTTGCCGTGGCGCACGCTGGCGGCGGTGCCGTCCTGGCAGATGAGCGCGGCGCGGTCGCCGTCGATGAACAGGTGCGGCTCGCCGCCGAACGGGCTGTTGGGCGGCTTGCGGACCAGGAACCGCGGCTCGGACCACGCCGTACCGTCGCCCGACGTGGCGTAGACGATGCCGCGGAGGGCGTCGTTGACGACCATGTGCAACCGGCCGGCGGCGTCTCGCGATACGTGCGGGTCCAATAGCCATGCCTGCTTGTCGCTGGGGATGGCGATCGGCTTCAGGCGGGTGATGCGGGCCGGGGCCGGGGCCGTGGCGGCGGCGGCCCGCCAGGACAGGCGGAAGTCCCGGCCGACCCGGAGCCAGTGCAGCGTGCCCAGCGGCCAACCGCTGCCGGTGTCGGCGGCGACCGCCCGCGGCGGCGCCCACGCCGCCAGGTCGGCGGAGTGGGCGAGCCAGAGCGTGTAGCCGCCGCTGCCCTGCGGCTCCAGGCTGAGGCGGTTGGAGAACCAGGCGACCCAGACGGTGCCGGCGTCGTCCACGGTGATCGCCGGGTCGAGGTTGTTGCCGACGGTGCTGGCCGGTAACGACCGCGGCCGGTCCCAGGTGACGAGGTCGCGGCTCGTCGCCGTGAACAGCCGCGGGCCGGCGGTGAGGGCGGCGACCCAGCGGCCGTCGGGCAGCCGGGCGAAGTCGCGGACGGACACCGGGCCGAGGCCGAAGTCGCCGAGGTTGGTCGGCACCCACTCGAACGGTGAGTCGGCGTCGGCCGCGGGCCGCTCCCGGGCCGGGCGGGGTTTCGGCACTGGCGGCGGAGTCAGGGCGACCAGGGCCGCGGCGGTCGGCAGCTGGCGGACGGCGGGCGACGTCTGGATCAGGCGGGACAGGTCGGCCAGGCTCTCGTCGGTGCCGTCGCCCCGGGTGCGGAGGCGGGCCGCGTTGAGTCGGGCCAGCGTCAGGATGGCGTCGTCGGTCCGGCCGAGCCGCTCCAGCGTGCGGGCCAGTTCGTCGAGGATGTCGAACTCGCTGAGCAGCGCCAGGCCGCGGCCCGCGTCTTGCGGCACGAGTTCCCGATTGCGGCGGCGGCGGACGTCGGCGGCAAGTGCGTCGAGAACGGTGGGCAGGTTGCCCTGGAACTCCGGGACCGAGCCGATGATGCGGGCGAACGTGACGGCAGCGGCGGCCGGGTCGCCGGCCTGGTCCCGTTGGAGGCGGCCGGCGAGCAGGATCAGGCCGGCCCGCTGGCGGACCAGTTCCCGCCGCTGGTAGTCCGGCAGGCCGGGGGCGGGGCGGA
>DASXAN010000033.1:0-3910 GCA_036406755.1 Gemmataceae bacterium | reverse complement strand
TTGGGGTCCGACGCCGGCGGGCGGATCTCGTGGCCCACGGGGAACGCGCCCTTGGCGTCGTGGTGGTTGTGCAGGGCCAACCCGATCTGCTTGAGGTTGTTCATGCACTTGGCGCGGGCGGCGGCCTCGCGGACCTTCTGGACGGCGGGGAGCAGCAGGCCGATCAGGATCGCGATGATCGCGATGACGACCAGCAGCTCGATCAGCGTGAAGGCGCGGCGTCCGCGCCCACGGCGGAAGAGGAGACGGCCCATGGAAGAACCTCAACGGCGATAGGTGGGGGAAGAACCCGACCGGCGAGTCAGCCGGGATCCTCTGGGCTGAGGTCTAACGATCCACCCTAACCAACCGGGCGGTCAGAGTAAAGTGCTCGGTGATCAAGACGACCAATAACGGCGGACGGGTCGCTTTCGAACCCGTTAGACAAGTGTCAGCTCTTTCGACCGGACGGCGGCCACTGTCCACAGCCACTGGCGGACCGCCGCCGCGCCAAAGCGTGCCGCCGCGATCGGGCAGGGCAGCGCCGGCGCGGGGACGGGTGACACCGTGAGGTTCAGATACGCGCCGCCGCCCGACGTCGGCAGCGACGCCGACGTCAGTCCGGTCGTGAATGGAACTCAGTCCGGTCGTGAATGGAACGCCGCCGCTGGCGAATGGGATATTCCCCAGGTTCGTCGCGCCGCCGGCGCTGCCCGCAGAACCGTACCAACCAAGTCGCCATACCGAGAGCCGGCCGCGTAATTCGGCGTGTCAGCGTTCACCTGGACCATCGTGATCGGGTCCTGGGTGAACGTCCCGCCGCCCGTCGAGTGGACCAAGAGCCCACTCGGCAGGCTGCCGCGGCCGCCGCGGCCGGAATGTGAGCCAGCCGTTTGCGGCCACCCCGTTTGTGAGATCACCACCCCAGATGGCTCCGCAACCCCTCCAGCCCGCCTCGGAGTGCGTCGTCGGCGGTCGGATATGTCTCCCCCTTGTCGATCCGCTTCCCGTTTTCCGTCTGCTCAATGGCGCACGTGTGGCGGCCCGCGGCCGGCGCCGGCTTGAGCTTGTAGTGCGGCGCGCCGTCGAAGTACACTAGCCACGTGTGGCCGTCCGGCGCCTGCCGGAGCGAGCTCTCATGCCGCGTCAGCCAGTCGGGCGTCGTCATCGGTCGGGTCACTCCGGGAGCGGCCTACCTTTGGTTTCGGGCAGGAACGGCAGCACGGCGATGCCGAGCAGGAAGACCGCACACATGGCGACGCCGGCGTAGCGGTGCGGCTCGGCAAATCCCTTTTCCTTGGCGAAGACGGAGTTCGTCAGGTATCCCAATGCGAGCGGACCGCTGGCGGCGACGAACCGCCCGACGTTGTAGCAGAACGACGTACCGGTCGACCGCAGCCGCGTCGGGAAGAGTTCCGGGAGATAGATCGCATAGCCGCCGAATAGGGAAAGCAGGCAGAAACCCATCAGCGGCGTCATCCACAGGATGTCGGCCCGCGTCCGCATGAACATGAACAGGCCGCCGGTCGTCAGCCCGGAGAGTAGGAAGAAGATGGCAAACGTCGGCCGGCGGCCCAGCCACTGCGTGATCGTGCTGAATGCCGACATGCCGAAGAACGCCCCGATGTTGAGCATCAGCGACGTGATGCCGGTCCAGATGATCGTCTGCCCGGCGATGTAGTGCGAGCGCAGTTCCCCGGTCAGGCCGAGTTGGTCGGCCTCGCCGTGGAGCGTCGGCGGCAGGATGGTCTGCTGGAGGTCGTAGCTGAAAAAGCCGATGCCCCACAGGCCAACGACGCCGGCGAACGACAACACCATGCCGAGCAGCGCATGCCGCCGGATCCAGCCCTCGCCGAACAGGTCGGCGTACGAGCCGAGTCGCTTGCCGGTCCCGGCCGCGGCCGCGTCGCGGGCCTGCCGCCACGACGCCGGCTCCTCGAGCCGCCGTTGGATGAAGATGACCAGGGCTGCCGGTACGATCCCGACGAGGAACATCAGCCGCCACGCGTTGAGCGGCTTGAGGGGCTCGAGGTAGCCGTTCAACTGCAACAGACCGAGTGCGATGAACACCAGGGCCGCCGTACAGTTGCCGACCGCGGACAGCGCCTGCATCAGGCCGAGCGTGTACGGCCGGGCGGCGGCCGGCATGGTTTCGGCCAGGAGGGCGACCGCGGCCGAAAACACGCCGCCGACGCCCAACCCGGTGAGGAACCGGTAGGCGCAAAAGTCCACGACGCCGACCGAAGCCGCGCTTAGGCCCGTGAAGATCGAATACAGCAGGATGGTCAGCGTGAGCGTACGGACCCGGCCGAGGCGGTCGCCGAACATGCCGAACACCAGGCCGCCCGCCGCCCAGCCGATCAAGAAGACTGACGTCGATACGGTGGCATACGTCGTCACACTCTTCGCGTCGCCGCCGGTCAGGTCCTTCATCGCCCCAACGCGCGCCAGGCTGAACAGCTGTTGGTCCATGCAGTCGGCCATCCACGCGATGGCGGCCACGGCAAACACGAACCACTGGTAGCGGGTCAGGTCCCCTAGGGCGGCCCACCCGACGCGGCCGGCGGCGGCCGGAGACACGGCGGGTGTGACCGGGGGCGGGGCGGGGCGGGCGGGGTCGTCGGTTTGCGGCATCGGCACGTCTCGGCGGGGTCGGCATCTGGGCAGGTCGTTTCTGGTATACACCGGACCGCCTGCGGACGCCAGCATTTACGCGCGGCCGGCCGATCCGGTATGATACCCACTTCACCGAACGGCCAGGCCGGGAGGGCGGTGCGGGCATGGGCGCGCGGGACGAGCTGCGGGTCGGCTTCCTGGGGGCCGGCAAAATGGCCACTGCCCTGGCCCGCGGTTGGATCGCCGCCGGCCTGCTCACCCCCGCCGGCTGCCGGGCCAGCGACCCGGTCGCCGCCGCCCGGCAGACGTTCGCCGACGAAACCGGCGGCTACGTCGGCGCGAGCAACCGCGAGGTGGTCGAGGCCAGCGAGGTGTTGCTGCTGGCCGTCAAGCCGCAGAACATGGCCGACATGCTGGCCGACATCGCGCCGGCCGTCGGCGCGCGGCACCTGATCGTGTCCATCGCCGCCGGCGTCACCCTCGGCCAACTGGCGGTCGCGCTCGGGGCCGACCGCCGGCTAATCCGCGTCATGCCGAACACGCCGTGCCTCGTCGGCGCGAGCGCATCTGGTTATGCCCCGGGTGAGGCGGCGACCTCGGACGACATCGCCCTGGTGGACCGGTTGCTGAACGTCGTCGGCACGGCGTTTCGCCTGCCGGAGCACCTGCTCGACGCCGTCACCGGCTTGAGCGGCAGTGGCCCGGCGTTCGTCTACGCCGTGATCGAGGCGTTGAGCGACGGCGGGGTGCGGGTCGGCCTGCCGCGGGACGTGGCGACCGCCCTGGCGGCGCAGACCGTCCTCGGGTCGGCCCGGATGGTGCTGGAAACCGGGCTGCACCCGGGCGTGTTGAAGGACCAGGTGACCAGCCCCGGGGGGACGACCATCGCCGGCCTGCACGCACTGGAGCGGGGCGGGCTGCGGGCGGCCCTGATGGACGCGGTCGAGGCGGCCGCCCGGCGGTCGCGGGAGTTGGGCGGAACCTGACGCGGGAGACACCATGACAGCGGCGCCGGAAAGCGAACTCGTCCTCGTCGTGGACTTCGGCGCGCAGTACGCCCAGCTGATCGCCCGCCGGGTCCGCGAGCTGAACGTGTTCTGCCAGGTCGTCCGCCATGACCTGCCGGCGGCCCGCATCGCCGAACTGAAGGCGAAGGGCATCATCCTGTCCGGCGGTCCGGCCAGCGTCTATGAGCCGACCGCCCCCAAGTGCGATCCCGGCATTTTCGACCTCGGCGTGCCGGTCCTTGGCATCTGCTACGGGATGCAGCTCGCCTGCCAGGCACTCGGGGGGAAGGTCGGCGGGGCCGACGCCC
>DASXAN010000032.1:0-10851 GCA_036406755.1 Gemmataceae bacterium | reverse complement strand
TGCGGGGGATGACTGCGGAGCAGGCCGCGAAGGCGACGTTGAAGGCGATCGCCAACGGCACGAACGAAGTGACCTTCACGGCCCGGGGCAAGTTGTTCGTGTTCGCCGGCCGGTTCTTCCCGCGGCTCGTGGATTGGATCGCGGCCCGGCGCGTCCGCAAGCTCTACGGCGAGGCACCGGCGGAATGAGCCGGGCAGGTCAGTCGGCCGCGGCCAGCGCCGGGGCCGGCGTGGCGACGCCGTGCAGCCAGCCGGTGACGAGCCGATCGGCGAGGTCCCGCGGCCGGGGCTTGCGGCCGAACAGGTGGACGCTCCGCAGGCCGCCGAGGAGCATCAGAGCCGCCGTCTCCGGGTCGGCGACGCTAAACGCCCCTTCGGCCCGGGCGCGGGTGAGGAGGGCGACGATGCGGGCCATCGCGGCGTCCCGCGTCGGCTGCCAGGGGCTGTCGGCGTGCGTCACTTCGGCCCGCTGGATGAGCGGGGCCAGGTGCGGCTGGTCGTCGAAGAAGGAGAACCCGGCCGCCACCAGCGCCCGCAGCTTGGCCCGCGGCGTCGCCGCCCGGGCGACCGCGGCGTCAACCAGCTCCAGGTACTGGTGCGACGCCCGCTTGAGCAGCGCCAGGTACAGCTCGTCCTTGTCGGCGAAGTAGCGGTACAGCGTCCCTTTGCCGACCTCGGCCTCGGCGGCAATGTCCTCCATCCGCACTTCGTGGAATCGGTTGCGGCCGAACAGCCGCGCCGCCGCGTCCAGCATCTTGTCCGACTGTTCGGGAGTCTTAGTCCGCACGTGCTACCCCTGACGGGCCGCTGTGTGATCGGGATAACGGAACTGACCGGTCAGTTCCAATTATACCCGCGTCCGCGGCAGTGCCAAGCAGACTTGCCGACGGCCCCTGATTCCGAAGCCGCGGGCGGTTTTCCGGAAAGTTGTTGACATCTCAGACAATTTGACTTACCATAGGTGCCAGACATCATGTCTGACAAACGGTAGGGCCGATGCCGCGAACGCCGAAAGACGTCACCGATGCCGAGCTGGCCGTCCTGCAAGTGCTCTGGGACGGCGGCCCCGCCACCATCCGCCGCCTGACGGACGTGCTCTACCCGCAGGGCGGAGTGTCCAAGTACGCCACCGTCCAAAAGCTGCTCGACCGGCTGGAGGCCGACGGATACGTCCGCCGCGACCGGGCCGGGGCCGTCAACGTGTTCGCCGCCGCGGTCGGCCGGGACGACCTGATCGGCCGGCGGCTGCGCTCCCTGGCGGACAAGCTCTGCGGCGGGTCGCTGACGCCGCTGCTCAGCCACCTCATCCAGTCCCGGCCGCTGTCGGCCGAGGAACGGAGGTCGCTGCGGACGTTGATCGACCAACTAGACGCGGCCGACCGCCGCCGGCCGCGCCGCTGACGCCCCACCCCGGGCCACCGGAGCCGACGCCATGACGCCCGTGTTGGAGTGTGCCTTGGCGAACGCGGCCCTGGCCGCCCCGCTCGCCGTCCTGGCCGGTGCCGCGACGCTATTCCGCCGTCCGGCCGTCTGCCATGCGCTGTGGCTGCTTGTGCTGCTGCGGCTGTTCGCGCCGCCGTTTTGGCGGGTGCCGCTGCCGGCATGGTCGGCGGGCGGGACGCCCGGCCCGGTCACGGCATCCGCCGACGTCGTCACAGCGGACGCGGTCCCGGCATCGGCAGCCGCTGACGTGGGCTTTCACCAGTTGCCCCCGCAAGTCGCGGCCGAGCCTGCCGCGCCGCCGCCCGCCCCGCGGGAGGCGCTCGACCGTTCCGCGCCTTCGACGGCGAGCGGGGCGGCAGTCTGGACCACACTGGTCGCCGGCGTCTGGCTCGCCGGCACGGCCGGCTGCCTGGGGCTGGCCGTGGTCCGGGCCGTGGCGTTCCGCCGCCTACTGCGCCACGCCGACCCGGCACCGGCGGCGTGGCAACGGACGTGCGACCGCTTGGCCCGGAGGCTGGGGCTGCGGCACCGCCCCGGCGTGTGGCTGGTCCGCGGACAAGTGTCGCCGCTCCTCTGGGCCGGGTTCGGCCGGCCGCGGCTGGTGCTGCCGGCCGGCCTCGCGGGCCAGCTCGACGGCGTACGGCGGGCGGCCCTGCTGGCGCACGAACTGGCCCACCTCCGCCGCGGCGACCACCTCATCCGCTGGCTGGAACTGGGAGCCACCGCCGCGTTCTGGTGGTACCCGGTCGTCTGGTGGGCGCGGCGGGGGCTGCGGGTGGCCGAGGAGCAGTGCTGTGACGCCTGGGTGGTGTGGGCCCTGCCTGCGGCCCGCCGGGCGTACGCCGACGCCCTGGTCGATACGGTCGATTTCCTCAGTTGCGCCCGGCCGACACCAGTGCCGCTGGCGAGCGGGCTGGGCGAAGTCCGTCAACTTCGAAGGAGGGTCGTCATGATCATGCGAGGGGGTGTGCCGCACCGGCTGTCCCGGTTCGGCCTGGGCGTCGGCCTGACGGCCGGGCTGGCCCTGCTGTCCGTCGCGCCCAGTTGGGGCCAGGACGAGGAGCAGCGGCGGCAACCGGAACCGCGGCCGAAGGCGGAGCGCCGCGACGATGAGCCGCGGCCGGAGCGCCAGCGGGCCGAGGAGGCCGAGCACCTGCGGCGGGCGATCCGCGAGATGCGGGAGCACCTGATGACGGCGGAGCGGCGGCTGGCCGAGCTGGAGGGGCGGCCGGTGCCGGCGCGGCCCGCGGGCGAAGCGGGCCCCGGAGGCTTCGGTCGCGGCGGTGCCCGGGGCGGCGCGCCGGTGCCACCCGCACCGCCGGAGCCGCCGGAGCCGCCGGACCGGCCGAACCGTCTGCGTCGGCCGGCCGCCGAGCCACCGGCGCCGCCGGCACCACCGGCGGCACCCGCGGCACCGGCCCCACCCGCGGCCCCGCGGGCAGGGGGCCGCGGTGGAATGGGTGGCGGAATGGCGATCGGGGGCGGGGGTGACAACCCGGAGCGGCGGATGCGCACCTTGGAAGACCAACTTGCCGAACTCCGCCGGGAGATCGCCGAATTGCGGCGGGAGATGCGACGGCCCGAGCTGCGGGAGCCGCGGCCCAACGGGAACTGATCCCGGGTCGCCGGCGCGGCTGGGTATCAAGCCGCGCCGGCGACCGGTTCGCGTCCAATCTCGGAATCGTCTGACCCCTTCGCATCTGAACGTAATAACCGTCACGCATCCGTTTTCAGCCACACTCGGCACACTACGAACGGCAAAAACGTCTGTCGTAACGGGTTGTTGGGCCGCAAAGTCCGCCGGTTTTCGCCGCCCGGGCGGTTGACACAGGCCAACTTAACCGTTACCATTTCACGCATCACTAAATCTTCCCGCGGAGATGGTCAGGTTGGGTGATCCGCCACGCTCCGACCGCTGGTTGCACCCCACCACCCACGCCCGAACCCGACGGCCCGACCGCCGGGCGACGGCGAGTGCCCCCTTCCCTCCCGTGACGAGCGGCATGCACGCCTTGCTCACCCCCGCCGCAGCGGCGGCCCCGGCCACGACCGGCCGCGTGCAGTGACCGACCTCGCTCGACGGAGGCTGACCCGTGCCGATTCTCGCAGCGGAACCCGATCGCTACCCCGCCGGCCTGTTCGACGACCCGGCCGACCCGGCCGCCGACCGGGCGTGGTACGTTCTGCACGTCCGCCCGCGGCAGGAGAAGAGCCTCGCCCGCCATCTGCACGCCGCCGGCGTCAGCTATTACCTGCCGGCCGTCGCCCGGCGCTGTACGGTCCGCAATCGTGTCCTGACCGCCCACGTGCCACTATTCCCCGGCTACCTGTTCTTGTACGCCGACCGCGACGAGCGGATCACTGCCCTGGCGTCCAACCGCGTCGTCCAGACGTTAGACGTTCACGACCAGCCGCGGCTGTGGGACGACCTGCGGCAGGTCCACCGGTTGCTCGGCACCGGCGTGCCGGTCGCCACCGAGTCCCGGCTCGCCCCGGGTACGCCCGTCGAGATCACAATCGGGCCGCTAGCCGGGCTGCACGGCACGGTCGTGCGGACGGCGTCCGGCCGGCGGTTCGTGGTCCGGGTGGATTTCATCCACCAAGGGGCGTCGGTCCTCTTGGAAGACTGTGCCCTGCTGCCCCTCCGCCGGGCGGACGGGGTGACGGCGTAACGCACCCGCCGCGGACGGGCTGGTGGCACGGCCGCCCCGGGACGATGTACTGTCACCGACCGCCGGCCCGCCGGCGCCGCCTACGGAAACGACTCGCGCCGCCATGACGCCTTTCGCACTACTCGTGGTCTTCGGGTCCGCGTGCGGCTTGTGCCTGCTCCTGACCCCCATCGTTCGGGCGGCCGCCTTGCGGTGGGGCTTGGTGGACGAGCCGGACGGGCGGCGCAAGATCCACCCGCACCCCATCCCGGTCGCCGGCGGCGTGGCCGTGCTGCTGACAGCGGCCGTTGTGCTGGCCGGGACGCTCGTCCTGGTCGAGCCGCTGGCGCAGCGGTTCGCGGACCGGTGGCTGACGTTCACCGGCTTGGCCGCCGCCGCCGCCGTCATCGCCGTCGTCGGCGTGGCCGACGACTACCGCGGGCTGCGGGGCCGGCACAAGCTTCTCGGCCAGCTGGTGGCCGTGGCCATCGTCATCGCCTGCGGCGTGAAGGTCCAGAGCATCCGCCTGTTCGGCACTGATTTCTCCCTGGGGTACTGGGCCGTCCCGTTCACCGTCGCGTGGCTGCTCGGCGCGATCAACTCGCTCAACCTGATCGACGGCATGGACGGGCTGCTGGGCAGCCTCGGCGGCATCATGTGCGCGGCGCTGGCGGCGATGGCGTTCATGAACCAGCACGTCGAGGTGGCGGTCATCGCCGCGGCCATGGCCGGGTCGCTGATCGGGTTCTTGTGCTTCAACTTCCCGCCGGCCACCATTTTCCTGGGCGACTGCGGGAGCATGTTGATCGGGCTGGTGGTCGGGGTGCTCGCCATCGAGGGGTCGCTCAAGGGGGCGGCGACGGTCGCCCTGGCGGCCCCGGCGGCCCTGCTGATCCTGCCGATCCTGGACACGTCCGCCGCCATCGTCCGCCGCACGCTGACCGGCCGGAGTATCTACGCCACCGACCGCGGCCACCTGCACCACGTGCTGCTGTTACACGGCCTGTCCAACCGCGGGGTGCTGCTCCTGGTCGCCGGCCTGTGTACGGTGGCCGGCGTCGGGGCGCTGCTGAGCCTGTACCGCAACAACGAGCTGTACGCCCTGGTATCAGTCGTGGTCGTGGTCGGGGTGCTGGTGTTGTTCCGGCTGTTCGGCTACGCCGAGTTCTTGCTCCTGAAGGAGCGGCTGCTGTCCGTCGTCTTCGCCGTCCGCCACGGCCACGAGCACGACCGGGTCTATCAGTCGGCCGTCCGGCTCCAGGGGTCGGCCGACTGGAACGACCTGTGGCGGCACGTGACCGTCTGCGCCGCCGAACTGCGCCTCCGGGCCGTCTGCCTGGACGTGAACGCCCCGGCCCTGCACGAAGGGTACCACGCCCGCTGGGGCCGCGTGCCCGGCGGCGACGAGGCGGCCGGATTCTGGCGGGCCGAGGTGCCGCTGGCCGTCCGCGGCCAGATCGTCGGCCGACTGGTGGTCGACGGGCCACACGACGGCGGGGCGGTCCGGGACGCGCTGGCGGCCGTGGCCAAGGTCGTCGAGGACGTGGAAATGGCCCTCGCCGGCTTGACCGCGCCACCGGCGGCGTCTACCCTGGAGGAAGTTCCGAACGACCCTGCCGGCCCGGACGACACCGGGCCGCCGACCACGCCGCAGGCGGCCCCGCCGCCGCGGAGTGCCCCGCAGCCGGCGGCCCGCCCCTGACGCCGCACCCGTATCCGAGTCATCACCCTCGTCCGTCCTGCCCCCGTGAGGAGTCGCAGCCGTGGCCAGCCCCGACGAAACCCCCGACGCCGAAGTCCAAGACTCGACCAGCCGCACCGGCCTGAGCATGCTCCAGGTCATGTGGCAGCGGAAGTCGCTGGTCATCCTGGGTGTCATGCTCGGCCTGGTCCTGGGCCTACTGTATTACGCCCAGCGGCAACCGGTGTACGAGTCCCGGGCGATGATCCTGGTGGTCAAGAAGTCGCCGACGGAGCCGATCGACAGGAGCGGCGGCAGCGACAGCCGCATGGCCTACATGGAAGACTACATGGCCACGCAGTCGGTGCTGATTCGCAGCCCCGAGATCATCGGCCGAGCCATCCGCACGCCCAAGCTCCAGGACCTGAAGTCATTCCCGGCCGAGACGGTCAACGGCAACGGACCGGAACTGATTAACGCCATCCAGCAGGCCCTTCAGGTCGCGCGGGACACCAAGGAGAGCACCACGGGGGCGCCGACGAACATCCTGACCCTGTCGCTGCGCGGGCCGGTCGCCGAGGAGTGCCCGAAGATCGTGGACGCGGTGATCGACAGCTACCAGTCGTTCCTGAACGAGACGTACAAGAACGTCAGCGAGAGCACGGTCGACCAGATTAACTCCGCCAAGGAGCTGCTCCAGGGCAAGGTCGAACAGCAGCAGCAGCAGCTGGCGGACCTGCGGGCGAAGAGCCCGTACGTGGTGCTCAGCAGCCTCGGCGACAAGGCCGGGTCGAAGAACATCTTCGCCGAGCGGCTGGGCAAGATCGAGACCCGGCGGGCGGAGCTCCAGATCAAGATGCAGGAGATGACCGACCAGCTCGCGCAGATCGAGCAGAAGTACAAGGAAGGCGGCTCGGCGGCGGCTCGGCACGCCATCAACGCCCTCGGCGTGAAGCTGACCATGTACAACAACCAGGAGGTATCAAAGCTGGACGAGCAGCTGCTCCAGCTGCGGGTGCAGAAGCAGCGGCTGCTGAACACCCTCGGCCCGAACCACCCGCAGGTCAAGGAGATCGACGAGACGATCAGGCTGGTCAAGCAGATCTACAAGGGCGGCGCCGGCGCGGGTGCCGAGGTGGACGACGCGGCCCGGCCGGACCCGGACAACGTGCTGTCCTACATCGCCGTCATGAAGGAAGAGGTCAAGAGCCTCGAAACGCTCATTGGCTCGCTGAACAACATGTTCGACACGGAGTCGGCCAAAGCCCGCGACATGGGCAAGTACGTCAGCGAAGAGGAGCGGCTGCAAAACAGCCTGGAACTGAGCCGGGACATCCTCAAGGGGATTGCCAAGAAGCTCCAGGAAACCAACCTGGTCAAGGACTTCGGCGGGTACGTGGCCCGGCCGATCGCCCCGCCGGGATTGGGGCGGAAGGTGGCCCCGAACCCGATGACCGTATTCCCCCTGTCCGGGATCGGCGGGCTGGTGGCCGGGCTGTGCCTGGCGTACCTGGCCGAGCTGTCCGACAAGAGTTTCCGCACCCCCACAGAAATCCGTCGCCGGCTGGGGCTGCCGGTCATTGGCCACATCCCGTACTACGCCCCGGACGAGAAGGCGGCCAAGCAGGTGGCGGCCGGCGAGCCGGTCGTCGACCCGATGCTCTACACCCACTACCAGCCGAGCTCGGTCCCGTCCGAGTCGTACCGGTCGGTCCGCACCGCCCTGTACTTCAACACCCACGGCGTCGGCCACCAGGTCATCCAGGTGACCAGCCCGAACGTGTCGGACGGGAAGTCCACCCTGGCAGCCAACCTGGCCGTGTCCATCGCCCAGTCCGGCAAGCGGACGCTCATGATCGACGCCGACTGCCGCCGGCCGCGGGCGCACAAGATCTTCAACGTCCCGGCCGACACCGGCCTGGCGACGGTCATCGCCGGCCAGACGGACCTGGCCAGCGCCATCCGCCCGTCGGCCATCCCGAACCTGTCGGTCCTACCGTGCGGGCCGCGGCCGGCCAACCCGGCCGAGTTGCTCACCTCCCCGCGGTTCAAGGAACTGCTGGACATCATCCGGTCGCAGTACGACTTCGTCATCCTCGACACGCCGCCGCTGCTGGTCGTCACCGACCCGTGCGTCGTCGCCCCACGGGTGGACGGCGTCATCCTGGCCATCCGCGTGGTGAAGAACGGCCGGCCGTTCGCCGAGCGGGCCAAGGAAATCCTCACGTCGCTCGGGGCGAACGTCCTCGGCGTCGTGGTCAACGGGCTGGGGTCGCCCGCCGGCGGGAAGTACGGGTACGGGTACGACCAGTACCAGTACGGGTACGGGTACACCTACCGGTACAGCTACACGTACGCCGACGAGTACACGGACGACAAGGCGGCCAGTTACTACAACTCCGACGCCGGCGCCGCCCCGACGGAGCAGAAGTGACCGCCTGACGGCGGCAACCCCAAATCCCAAGCACCAAATCCCAAACGACCTTTGGGATTTGGTGCTTGGGATTTGGGGTTTTGGGGTTTCCGTTATGGTCCCGCCGCTGGTCGACACCCACTGCCACCTGCTCGCCGGCCTGGACGACGGGCCCAAGACGCCGGCCGACGCCGTCGCCATGTGCCGCCGGGCGTACGACCAGGGCGTCCGCCACTCCGTCGCGCTGGCCCACCAGAACGACCACTACCCGGACAACACCCCGGACCGGCTGCGGGCGGGGTTCCGCCGGCTGACGGCCGACCTGGCCGCCGCCGGCCTGGACGACTTCGCCGTCTACCCGTGCGCGGAGATCATGGTTCGTCCGGACCTGGCCGACGTGTGGGACCGCGGGGAGTTTCTCACGGTCTCGGATGGCGGCCTGTACGCGCTCCTGGAAATGCCTCACGGCCTGTGCGTCGAACTGGCCTGGCTGGTCGAGCGGCTGGTAACGAAGGGGGTGCGACCGATTCTGGCCCACGCCGAGCGGTCCCCGGAGTTGCTCCACGACCCGCCGGCCGTCGAGCGGCTGATCGCGGCCGGGTGCCTGATTCAGGTTTCCAGCCTTGGCGTCACCCGCCCGGCTAGCGGGGCCGACGCCCGGGCGGTGAAGGACTGGGTCCGCCGCGGGGTGGCCCACGTCCTCGGGTCGGACGGCCACTCGCCCCGCCGCCGGCCGCCGGACCTGCTGGACGCCTACGACCAGATCCGCCGCTGGGCCGGCGCGGACATGGCCGACCGGATCGCCAGCACCAACGGGCTGGCCGTCGTCCGCAACCAGCCGTTGCGGCTGCCGCCGGTCGCCCCGCCGCCCCGTCGCTGGCTGCCGCGGCTCTGGTGACGAACGGCGGAGGCCCGCCGGGTGTACCCGGCGGGCCTCCTGGCCGTCGGCCACGCGCCGCCTTCTCACCCGCCCGTTTGCGGCATCAAGGCAGGTTGGCGGTTTCGGTCACATTAAAGAACCTGCTGCGGATCGCGTTCCAGACCACGTTGTACCGGAAGGCCTGCGTGACGTACCGGGTCATCGACTCGCCCGGCGTCTCCTGCAGGATCAGGAAGTCGCCCGGCTGGACGAGGATGCGTTCCCGCGGGTCCTTGGCGCACCGGTTCAGGTCCACGCGGATCGTGATCTGCCCGCAGTGGGGCGTCTTGCGGAGGACGGTCACGAGGCTCGGGGACGGGGCCCCCAGGCCCGTGCTGATGATGCCGCCGGACAGGTTGTTGAAGTTGACGCCGCCGTTGAACAGCGGCCCGCGGGCCTGGGTGATGGCCTCCATCACGTCGAGGTCGTAGTCCCGGGGCAGGAGGAGTTCGGCCACCGGCATCAGGCCGCCGGTGTAGTACACCTCGGTGTCGCGCGACTCGATGAAGACGATGTCCCCGTTCTTGAGGATGGTGTCCTCGGGCCGGAACGGGAGTGGCTCGTTCGGCCGCATCCGCAGCGGGATGCGGATCTGCTGCGTGTTGGCCGCCACCGCCGACACCGGCGTGCCGGGCGCGACCTCGGTCGGCCCGCCCCGCTGGATGACGACCGTGTTGCTCGCGTCCAGGCCCGGCAGGCCGCCCGTCCGGGCCAGGGCGTTCAGCACGTCGTTCTCGTAGGCGTTCAGGTCGATCGGGTACCCCGTGCCGCGCTTGGCGCTGATCTGGGCGCCGGCGGCGCTGGCGATCGTCCCGGCGTTCAGCACGCCGCCGGTGCCGGCGTCCTGGCGGATGACGGTGACGTGATAGGTTCGCTGCCGGGCCAGCGTGACGAGGATGCGGGCGCCGCGGGCGATCAACCCCGGCTTGAGGTACGCGTCCGCGATCATCGCCTGCACGTCCGGAACGCTCTTGCCCTTGACCTCGAGCGGGTCCAAGAGCGGCAAGTTGATCGTCCCGTTCTCTTGCACGGGGATCGGGAAGCCGACGGCCGGCGGCGGCGGCGTGCCGAACGACGCGTAGACGCCGAAGTTAATCACGGGCGGGACCATCCCCCGTTCGCCCAGGACGCCCTCGACGAACACGCCCAAAATGTCACCGGCGTCGAGCACGTAGCTCTTCGGCGGCTCCTGGCGGAGCAACGTCAGCGGGATGGTCTTCTCCGCCTCCCGCGACGGGCCGAACACGTCCGGCGGCAGGCGGTGGACGGGGATGGCGTCCGGGACCGTCGGGTTTGTGAACGAGGCGCACCCGCCGCCCGCGCCGGCCAGGAGCAAGGTGCCCCAGAGCACCACTCGGCCGGCAACCCGCTGGCGACCCGGCTGCGCAGGGTACCCCGGTGCCACGGTATGCCGCGAACGATCCATGGTCGTGCTCCTCGCCTCCACCCGTCCGAGTCTTCGCCGCCCACGCCGACCCGACCCGTCGCGTCAGCCCGGCGGCCGGCCCGGCGTAGCGGGCGGCGGGGCCGGTCCGCCCGGCGGCACCAGCGGCACCAGCGGCCCGGCCGGCGGCGGGGTCGCGGGCCCGGCCGGCGGCTTCGGCTCGCCCTCGCCGGCGGGCACCGGCCGCGGCGGCGGCAGCGCCTCGCCCTCCGGCGGCACCGGCGTGGGCGGGGGCAGCTGGGACGGGGTTCCGGCCCCGGCCCCGGCCCCGCCCCCGGTCATGGCCTGGTAGCGGCCCGGC
>DASXAN010000031.1:0-5393 GCA_036406755.1 Gemmataceae bacterium | reverse complement strand
CTCGACCCGGCGCGGCGGACGCTGCTGCGGGTGCAGCTGGACGACGCCTTCAAGGCGGACGAGATGTTCCGGACGCTGATGGGGGAGAAGGTCGAGCCGCGGCGGGAGTTCATCCAGAAGCACGCGCTGGAGGTGAAGGAGATCGACTACCACGGGGCGTGAGGGGGGAGGGCTCCGAAGCCGTCAATAGACAGGCGGGGGCCACAGTGTGGCCCCCGCTTGGTGTTTGGAATGGGCAGGATCACGCCCGCACCGCCGCGCCCCGGTCACGGTCCGGACCGTTGGCGGGCTGACCGTTCGCTCCTGCCAGCATGTCGGCCAGCACGTCGGCCGCCGGGCGGTCCTCCAACACGCTCAGGGCCGCGATCAACTCCTCAACCCGCATGCGGTAGTCGAGCAGCGATTCGGACGACGGCAGCACCTGTACGATCGGCTCTCCACCCTCCCCCGGCGGGCCTTCGAAAACCAGCAACTCCGGCCGGGGGTACGGCCGGGTCTTCCACCCGCGGCCGGTCAGGTAGTTGACCACGTCGGCCACCCGGACCGAGCCGACCCGCGGGTCCACCCAGGCTGACGTGCTCATAGCACAGCTCCTTGACGCACTCGCTCGATCAAGCCCCGAAGGGCGTCGACGGAAAACATCTGTGACCGCGGGATTTCGACCCGCACGGACTTCCGATTGGTCGTCGGTCCCCGCCCGTACAGCGAACACCAGTAGCAACAGTGGCGGATCAGCAGGTGATCCTCGGTCTGGTCCGTCCACCGAGCTTCGTCGCTGGGCAGCACCAGAAGGACCAGGATGCGCGGACAACCGACGCCGGGATTCCTCAGGTTATCGTACGCCCGCACATCCAGGTCGAACGGGATTGGCCCATCGCCCGCAACACCCGTCGTGCTCTTCGCCTGCACGTCGAGCCTGAACCCGGATTCCAAATATCGGTTGCCACGCCGTTCGACGTGATGCAGGGTCAGGTCGATGCCGTAGTCGAAGTCCCTGAGTCCGACCCCAAGGCCGCACCGGGCCGCAACCGCCTGCACATAGGCCCGGGTCAACGCTTCCTGGCGGTGGTTACGGGTCAACACCGGTCTGGCCCTCCTGGCGGTTGACATTTTACCACAGCCCGCCGGGGCCTTCCCAGCCGGATCATCGGCTGACACGCCCGCCGGCCCCCGCTATGCTAGCGGGATACCGTCCGTCACCGCCCAGGGTCCCGCGCCGATGCACATCCAGGACATCTTCGCCCGCCACCGCACCACGTTCAGCTTCGAGTTCTTCCCGCCCAAGACCGACGCCGCGGCCGAGGACCTGTTCCGCACCGTCGCCCGCCTCCAGGAACTCCGCCCGTCGTTCGTCTCCGTCACCTACGGGGCCGGCGGCACCACCCGCGAACGCACCCACGACCTCGTCGTCCGCATCGAGCGCGAAACCAACCTCACGGCCGTCTCCCACCTCACCTGCGTCTGCCACACCCTCGACGAGATGACGGCCATCCTCGACCGGTACGCGGCCAGCGGCGTCGAGAACGTCCTGGCCCTGAGCGGCGACCCGCCCCGCGACCGGGCCGACCACGACCGCTGTCAGGACGCCTTCCGCTACGCCGAGCAGCTGGTCCGGTTCGTCAAATCGCGGGCCAACTGCCGCGACCCCCGCGGGTTCGGCGTCGGCGTCGCCGGCTTCCCCGAGGGCCACCCCGCCACGCCGAACCGCCTCAAGGAGATGGACTACCTGAAGCGGAAGGTGGACGCCGGCGCGGACTACATCTGCACGCAACTCTTCTTCGACAACCGCGACTTCTACGACTTCCGCGACCGGTGCGACCTGGCCGGGATCAAGGTGCCGATCGTGGCCGGCATCATGCCGATCACGAGTAAGGCGGGGATGGAGCGGATGGCGGAGCTGGCGCTGGGGGCGCGGTTCCCGGCGGCGCTGCTGCGGGCGGTAAGCCGGTGCGCCGACGACGCGGCCCTGGCCCGGGTCGGCGTCCACTGGGCGACGGAGCAGTGCCGCGACCTGCTGGACCACCAGGTCCGAGGCATCCACTTCTACACGCTGAACAAGTCCGACGCCACGCGGCAGATCTACGAGAACCTCGGCGTCAAGGACTCGCTCGGGTTGCAGTGAGGCGGCGGATGCGGTGGGGCATCACCCCAGTGTCAGCAGTCTCGCGGCAATGAGTAGCCGCCGGTGTTCAACGCGGTCGGGCTGATTGATGCGGAGCACGTCGATCGTGGCCCGGGCGATCGGAGTTTTGCCGACCAGCTTCGGCCCTCGCCATGCGAAATGGTCGTCCCATCGATCGGACCGCGGGTTGTACAACCGAACGAGTTCGTCCGAGTCCGGGTCATAGCCCGCGGCGTTACTGCCCTTGAAACTGTTGCAATAAGCACACGCCCAACAGTAGTTTTGCAGCGTGTTGCGGCCGCGGTGCTTGCGGGCGCGGATGTGGTCCACTTCGTGCGGCAGGGTCGTACAGCTCTGGGGGAGGTGACAGTACTCACAGCGGTCGCCCGCCCGGTCGCGAATCTGCTTGCGGCGAGAGGCGGCCATGCGTCAGCGGGGAGGGGCCGATTCCTTCAGCGATAGTCGTGCCTTGGCGTGCAGCAGGTCGAGTAGTTGCCCGACGCGGAGATACCGTTCCAGGGCGATGCGTTCGTCGGTCGTGATGGTGCCGCGGTTGTTCCGCTGAAGGAGTTGGCGGATGTAGCTCGTCGTCGGGCGGTCGAACGACAGGGCCAATAGCGAGCGGGCGGCTTCCGGAGAAAGGTCGGCCGCCCGCGGGGCGATGACCTGTTCGAGAATGTCCGCTTCCGTCGGCCGGCTCGTCGTGGTGGCCATGCGGCGATTGTACCCCCGAAGCGAGATCGATGGAAGCCGACCACGACTCCCCTGCCGGCCCTCGCAGCCGGCTCACCGCCGCCCGGCCGGCTCGGCATCTGCCGGCCGCGGCCGCGGCCCGGGGATGAGCATCGGCACCCGCCGCCGGTACTCGGCGTACTCCGGGTGCGCCGCCACCAGGTCCCGCTCCTCCCACCGGATCGCCGCCAGGATGTAGGCCGTCATCCCGGCCGCGAACAGCAGGCGGGCCGCCGTCATCGTCGGGGCCGCCCAGAATACCGTCAGCCAGCCGACGTACAGCGGGTGCCGGACCAGCCGGTACGGCCACGGGGTGACGAACGCCGGCGGGGTGTACGGCCGGCCGCGGAAGTACAGCCACGCCTGTCGCAGCCCGAACAGGTCGAAGTGGTTGATCAGGAACGTGGTCGCCTGCACGAGCAGCCACCCGGCCGCGTACAGGGCATACACCGCCGCCCGGGCCGCCGGCGATTCCACCTCCCACACCACCCCGCCGACCGGCCGCCACAGGGCGAACAGCAGCAGCAGCGCGACGTCCGACAGGAGCACGTAGGTGGCCCGCTCGGCCGGCTGGGGGACGTACCGGGTCAGCCACCGCTTGAACCGCGGCCGGGCCATGCCGCTGTGCTGCACGGCGAACAGGGCCAGCAATCCGACGTTCATCGCTACGGCGAGGGCGGTCGGCCCGTCCGCCGGCCCGTCCAGTTGGGTCGGCGTGAGGAACCCGCCGATGAAACCGATGGCGTACAGCATGACCACGAGGCCTAGGGCGTACGCCGCCACGGCGTACCCGAGCACCAGACTGCGACGAACCATGACCGACGTCCCCCTTCGAATGTTCGCAACGTGTCCTCGGGGGATATCGCACGAGGCCGGCGGACCCCGACACGCGTGGCGGGTCCCGCCGCCCGGCCGCGATTCACCGGGTGAGCCCTGATCTGCGGCGCCGGCGGAACCGGTGGCGGCGGGCGAGGCCGCGTTCGATCGGGGAGATGCCATGCGCCAGGTTCCTACTCGCGGCCGCCCGGGGCCGTACGTCCTCGCCACCGGGGCGGCCGCCGCGGACCGGCTGCGGCTGCTGCACGCCGTCTACGGGCCGGGCACCCGCCGCCTGCTCCGGGCCGCCCGCGTCCGGCCCGGGATGCGGGCCGTTGACGTCGGCTGCGGCGTCGGCACGGTCACCGCCCTGCTCGCCGACCTGGTCGGCCCCCGCGGGTCCGTCGTCGGCATCGACCTCAGCCGCGAGCAGCTCGCCGAGGCCCGCCGGCGGCAGGACCGGGGTTTCGGCAACACCACCTTCATCGCGGCCCCGGCCGCCGACACCGGCCTGCCGCGGGCGTCGTTCGACGTGGTCTACTGCCGGTTCCTCTTGCTGCACCTGCCCGACCCGGCGGCGGCGCTGGCCGAGATGCGGGCCCTGCTCAAGCCGGGCGGGATGCTGGTGTGTGAGGACGGCGACCTGACGTCGTCGGGCAGCGAGCCGCCGTCCGCCCTGGACGCGTTCGCCTACCTGTTCGGCCGGCTGGGCCCCCGGCGGGGCGTGGACTACACCCTCGGCCGCCGGCTGTACCACCTGGTCCTGGCCGCCGGCTTCCCGGCCCCGGGGGTGATGTTCAACCAGCCGGTCGTGGCGCGGGGCGAGTCCAAGCGGCTGCTGGAGCTGTCGGTGGCGGAGGCCGGGGGGGCACTCATCGACGCGGGGCTGACGACGGCGGCGGAGCTGGACCACACGCTGGCGGACATGCGGCGGCTGGCCGCCGATGGGTCGGTCCTGGCGGTGATGCCGCGGATGGCCCAGGTGTGGGCGCAAAAGCCGGACGGCGAGTGACCCGCCCGTCAGTCCGCCGCCAGCGACCGCAGTCGCTTGACCGTCGCCACGACCCGGCCGGCCGCGTCGTCCGCCTCCGCCCCGGTCGTGTGCGGGCCGAAGCTGAACCGCACCGCCGACCGTAGCTCCGCGTCCGGCAGGCCCATCGCCCGCAGCACCGGCGATGGCAACAGCGACCCGCTCGAACACGCCGACCCGGCCGAGCACGCCACCCCCGCCAGGTCCAGCGCCATCAGCAGCCCGTCGGCCGCACAACCGGGGAACGACACGTTCAGGATGTGCGGCACGCCGTCGCCGTTGACGACCACCGGGGCCGCGTCGGACCGCAGCCGGGCCAGGAACCGCTCCCGCAGCCGGCGGACGTGGGCCGTGTTCGCGTCCAGGTCGCGGACGGCGACGGCCAGCGCAGCCGTCAGTCCGACGGCCAGGGCGACCGGCTCGGTGCCCGGCCGCCGGCCGTGCTGCTGGTGGCCGCCGTAGAACAGCGGCCGCAGGTTCGCCCCGCGGCGGAGCAGCAGCGCCCCGACGCCGGGCGGGCCGCCGAACTTGTGCCCACTGACCGTCAGGGCGGTGACTTGGAGCGCCCGGAAGTTCACGGCGATCTTGCCCACAGCCTGGGCCGCGTCGGTGTGGACAGCAGGCAGCAGGCAGCAGGCAGCAGGCAGCAAAGATGCCTCTTCGGCTTTGCTGCCTGCTGCCTGCTGCCTGCTG